>WLDA01000001.1 GCA_009705025.1 Actinomycetota bacterium
AAATATTTCGCAAATGAGTTTGTCGGATACTTGTGTGTAAGAGATCCGGAACTGAGAAAACGATAAGCACACTACGCCCGTAGAAGTCTTGTTTTGGTACCGAAGGACCCGGGTTCGATTCCCGGCACCTCCACTAGTTTTTCTGCGTACTTATTTTAATTTACTGTTGGCCAGCAGGGCCATGTCCGTCGTTTCCACTTGAACGGCCTCCGCCAATTCCTTTGCCTTTCAAGTACTTACGTAAGTAGAAATCAGGAAAGAATTCACGACGAATAGCGAAATAATCAGTAACGAGCCCGAAGATTCCAACTGTTTTCCCCATCAGTGGAATAGGTGAGAAAATCAATTGAGTACAGACCAGAATGCTCAAAAATATAATGATGAGAATCGGAATTCTACGAAATATTTTCGCTAGTAGAGTTTCACCTGGAATATAGGTAAGGACAAATGCAATGGGTCCACCAAGGATTGCAATCATAAATATGATTGCAACTATTATTGCTAATGATTCCATTCTTATAATCCCTTCCATTCATCACGCAAAACAGAAAATAGTGCCATATCTGTAAATTGGCCGTCATCCTCTTTTACCTTAGATCTGATAACTCCCTCGAGTGTATATCCAGATGCAAGTAATAATTTACGCGAAGCAATATTCTCAACATTGACATGGGCTTGAATACGCTTATAACCCATTGTTGTAAATCCATAATCAGTGAGCATTTGGCATGCGATTTTTGCAATTCCAGCCCCGCGCATCTCTTTAGTTATCCAATATCCGATTTCAGCACACTCATTTGCTACATCGAAGGAATGGAAAGAGATGGGTCCAACAAAACGTGCATCCGCACCAACTCCCTTTTCAATTATCAATAGGAGTTCGCTTTGGTTGAGAAATGACTGAGGTGCTTTTTCACGAATAAAGAATTCTGCATGCGCCATTGTGTAATTTGCTGGCACGGTCGTGAACTTTGGAATGATTGGATCTTGGCAGGCCTCATATATTGCTGGGATGTCACTCTCTCGCGCAGGGCGCAGAGTAATTAGTCCGCGCGAAAGCGTTGGAACTTCCGTTGGCCACCAAATCATTTGAGAAGTATTACCTATCTAGATGATGGTTTGAAACCTTGAATTCTGAAATCTTGCTGTAATACCCCATATGGACGAGATATAAAGTTACTAAACCGCTTCGAGTATCGGGCGAGCAGGTACGTGGAACTCTTTGCCCGTTGGAGATTTCCAATCGCATGAGCCATCGCTGTTGCTGACTAAATCCCATCCGCCATGCGTTTTCATCCGATGATGCCTTCTACAGAGTGCACCCAAATTTTGTGCACTCGTGTCTCCGCCACTTTCCCAACTCTGTGCATGATCGAGATCCCCTCGATATGCCGACTGTCGACATCCAGGAAATCTGCATGTTCGGTCTCGTGCAATTAGAAAATCAACAAGTTGTTGTGGAGGAAAATATGTTTCACGCCCGTAATCTAGAAGTGCACCATTGTGCGGATCAGTTATAAATCTTCGCCATTTTCCATCGGAGGCAAGTGTTCGGGCAACAGAGGCGGGAATTGCACCATAACCAGCGAGTTGTCCTGGATTTTCTGCAAGTCCCAAAAGAGTTGGAAGATCGATTGTGACATTTACGGTAATTGGACGACGGTGTGCGAGTAAATCTTCACTCATGGCAGCAAGTGATTGAGATGCCATCTCGGTGAGTGCATCTGCACGTTTCATATCTGCACTACGAGGAACTTTTTCGCCACGTGACTCGCTTGCATCTTGAGCTTTTTCACTACGCTCTGAGCGAATGATAAATGCTTCAATTGCTTTCATAACGAGTTGAGCATCTTCAGCTGGAAGGATTGCGACAACTGTGGACATTCCATCATTTTCTCGGTAACAACTAACACGTCGTGTATCACGTGCCTTATCAACGACGCTTTCAAAATTAGCAGGAGCAACAGTTGCTAATACTGTACGAACTTTATTGGCGACCTGCGCTGGAGTGTGGAATTCTGCATGGGCAAGGGCTTTGCTCTCTATTTCATATATTGCAAACTGAGGTAACCCGTCACGAATAGCAGAGGCTGTTTCGCGAGCAATGACAGTTGCATGTGCGGGGGAGATTTCACCGGAAGCAAGGGCGGAGCATGTATTTGGTAGATGGTTGACTAGAGTGCGAGCAACATCGATACGAATCTGTGCGCTATTTGGAGACATACGCAAAGCGGTAGAAATATCTTCACGCTCTGCATCATCTACTCCGAAGAAAATACCTTCACCAACGGATGGCTCTTCACCAGCGACGGCAACAATCGCTCTTTGCATTGCTGCTTGAAGCCAGGCGCTTTGGCGCTCAAGTGCGCTCAAATAATCTATTCGTGCGCCACTTTCCAGGGTGCGGGGATCAATTGCAATAAGAGAGGCAAGAGTTTCAATACCTGGGGTCGCGCGCAATAGAGCTGCTACATCTGAACTCGCGATCTTCATAGAGTGAATACTTTAGGAAGGTACTGACATTACTTATTAGTTATACACATGCCCTTTTCGTGAATCGAAGTTCTTCCGAACTCTCACTTTGTTTGAAAAAGGAAATTTTGAAGTCTCACTTGTCTTGAAAAGAAGTTGCCCCGAAGTAGTTCTAATCTTGAAAAAAGTTGTTCTGCACTCACTTTTCTTGAATAGTTGTTGGCGCTCCATGCACGTTGAGGATTTCATCTGCAGATGTCGCCTTTGAATCTCCACCAAGTTTTGAGCCTTCGCCACTGCGATTCAATGGATTCTTTGGTGTGGCATCTTCACGGTAAATAGCGGGAATTGATCCAAGTAAACCTTTTTGGAAGTCTTCAAAGGCTTGTAGAACTTCACGCTTTGTATTCATTACAAATGGACCCATCCAAGCAACTGGTTCCTTGATTGGTTGGCCACCAAGAATGAATAGTTCTAATGCAGGCGAACGAGACTCTTGAACATTTGCTGCACGAACAACAATAGTGTCACCTTCATCAAAGACAGTGAGTTGGCCCATCTGTACTGGGCGAGATTCTTCGCCAACAAAGCCATGCCCAGCTAATGTGTAAACAAGTGCGTTGTAATCACGACGCCAAGGAAGTCGAAGTTCTGCTCCCGGTGTAACAGTTGCGTGCACCAAAGTAATTGGGGTTTGTGTTGTTCCTGGTCCTTGATGGCCATCTATTTCACCTGCAATGATTCGAATGAGTGCTCCACCATCTGCTGTGGAAACTAGTGCAACATCTTTTGCGCGAACATCTTGATAAGCAGGAGGTGACCATTTCTTAGCTGCAGGTAAATTCACCCATAATTGAAAGCCGTGAAATAACCCACCGCTCATCACTAAATGTTCTGGGGGAGTTTCAATATGAAGAATTCCGGCGCCAGCAGTCATCCACTGAGTATCGCCATCTGTAATTGTACCGCCACCACCATTGTTATCTCGGTGATCAAAAATTCCATCGATTATGTAAGTAACAGTTTCAAAGCCACGGTGTGGATGCCATGGAGTTCCTTTTGGTTCTCCCGGTGCGTATTCAACTTCACCCATTTGATCTAAGTGAATAAAGGGATCTAGTTCTGCAATGTCTACGCCTGCAAATGCGCGACGAACAGGAAAGCCTTCGCCTTCGAAACCTTGAGGTGCAGTCGTAATACTTTTCACACGACGTGCACGAGCATCAGGTGCGCTACTCACGCGAGGCAAAATTGTTATATCGCTAACGGTTACTGCAGGCATTTCGATTTCCCTTCGACTACGCCAAGAGTAATTGAACTTTCAACTACTTGCAATTCGAAAAGGTGTAAAGCAAAAAATCGACTAGAGGCGACTGTGCTCTTATTCTTTACAGTCGCCGTAGTCGATTGTTTTACTTTAGATCAAGCTTATAAAGCCTTAAGTGCTCCAACTACCTTGGTGAGCGAAGCTTTTGCATCGCCGAAGAGAAGCATGGTCTTTGGGTCATAAAGAAGTTCATTCTCGATTCCCGCAAAACCAGGACGCATAGAACGCTTCAAGAAAATTACATTTGCAGCATTTGAAACTTCAAGAATTGGCATTCCATAAATTGGGCAACCAGGTGTGTTCTGCGCTGCAGGATTCACAACGTCATTTGCACCAATTACGATTGCAACATCTGTTTGACCAAAAGTTGGATTCACTTCATCCATTTCAAGTAATTGATCGTATGGAACATTTGCTTCGGCAAGAAGTACGTTCATATGACCAGGCATACGTCCTGCAACTGGGTGAATTCCATATGCAACATCAATGCCTTTAGAAATCATCAAATCTGCAAGTTCGCGAACTGTGTGTTGTGCTTGCGCAACGGCAAGTCCGAAACCTGGAACGATTACTACGCGACGTGCATAGTTGAGCAAGATTGCAACGTCATCTGGTGAACCCGAACGCACTGGGCGATCTTCGGCAACTCCAGAAGTATCTTGTGGCTTTGCAGTAAATGCACCAAAGAGTGTTCCAAAGAGTGAGCGTCCCATGGCCTCTGCCATCAAGCGAGTCAGGATTGTTCCTGAAGCTCCTACGAGCGTTCCAGCAATAATCAATAGAACAGAGTCGAGCACGTATCCACTTGCAGCAACTGTTAGACCAGTAAATGCATTGAGAAGTGAGATAACAATCGGTACATCTGCGCCACCAACTGGAAGTACAAAGAGCACACCAAAGAGAAGGGAGAGACCGGCAAGAACCAATAGCGGAGTTGTTCCAAGAGCAGTTACGACCCAAACCGCTACACCTAATACAGCAACGAGTGTTCCTGCAATAACGAAGCGCCCACCAGGAAAGACAACTGGACGTGTAGTCATAAGCTCTTGAAGTTTCATAAATGTAATGATGGAACCGCTAAATGAAACGCATCCAACAATGACTGTAAACACCGTGAAAACAACTTCAGCAGTTGTTGCGGTATCACCTAAGTGAAGGTATTCAACAATGGCAACAAGTGCAGCTGCACCGCCACCGACACCATTGAATAGTGCAACAAGTTGTGGCATCTGTGTCATTTGAACTTTGCGAGCCGCAGGCACGCCAACGAGTGCGCCAACAGCTATTGCACCAAGAATCCACCCTAAGTTATTGAGTGGAAGTGATGAACCCTCGTTTGCATAGAAGAAAACAACGAGCGTTGCGATAGTTGCTCCAAGTGCACCGATTTTATTTCCACGGCGTGCAGTCTTTGGATGTGACAAACCTTTGAGTGCAAGAATAAAGCAGACACCTGCGAAGAGGCCAATGAGGTCATAAATAGTGCGGCTCATTATTTCTTACCTTTGAACATCTCAAGCATTCGATCTGTTACGACAAAGCCACCGACCATATTGATAGTTGCAAGCACGATTGCGCCAACAGCTAATCCAAGTTCAAGATTTGTAGTGCTGTGGTCGGCAACAATTATCGCTCCAACCAAGATCACACCGTGAATTGCATTTGCACCACTCATAAGAGGCGTGTGCAACGTTGAGGAAACTTTAGAAACAACTTCAAAACCGACGAATACCGCCAGTGTGAAGATGGAGATGATTGCAACTGCACTCATTACTTTGCTCCTCCTGAATTTCTGCGAGCACCAGCATGTGTTACTGCTGCACCATTGATAATTTCATCCTCAAAATTTAGGTCAAATGAGACAGGTGCACCATCGGCGCCAGCCTTAGTAAATAGTGAAAGTAGATTGACCACGTTGCGTGAATAAAGGCTGGAAGCATGGAAAGACAACTGGCTTGGAACATCTTTTCCGCCCCAAATTTTCACTCCACCAGATGTAGTAATAACTTCGCCAGGCTTTGATCCCTCAACATTGCCGCCAGATTCTGCAGCTAAGTCAACGATGATTGTTCCTGGAGCCATGGAATCAACCATTGCTTGCGTCATCAAAAGCGGAGCAGCGCGACCAGGAACTGCTGCAGTAGTAATGACTAAATGTGATTTAGCAATGTAAGGAGTCAAAAGTTCGCGCTGTTTCGCTGCGCGCTCTTCGGTCATCTCTCGTGCATAACCACCAGCACCTTCAAGTGCTTCAAGTTCAAGATCAATAAATGTTGCACCCATTGATTTCACTTCATCAGCAGAAGATGGACGCACATCGTAGGCAGAAACAACTGCGCCAAGTCGACGAGCTGTTGCAATTGCTTGCAGTCCTGCAACACCTGCACCTAGTACAAGTACTTGAGCCGGTGTAACTGTTCCAGCTGCTGTCATGAGCAATGGGAAGAAGCGAGGTGACATTTCTGCACCAACGAGCACTGCGCGATAACCCGCGCATAGAGCCTGTGAAGTTAGTGCATCCATTGACTGAGCACGCGAAATACGTGGAACGAGTTCAAGTGAGAAAGCAGTAACTCCTGCGCTTACTGCTGCCTCAATGGAATCAACTGCAGTAACGGGAGAAAGGAATGAAATGGTAATTGCACCCTTTTTCAACTTAGACATCTGCGCTGGAGTGAGTGGCTGTACTGATAAAACAACATCGGCGTCACTGAGCACTTCACTCTTAGCAATTGATGCGCCTGCACTTACATAATCTGCATCAGTTGCTTGAGCATGGATGCCAGCACCTGATTCGATTACGACATCGAGTCCAAGTCTGGTGAGTTTGTTAATGATGTCTGGGACAAGCGCTACGCGCTTCTCTCCATCTCGAATTTCTAAAGGGACGGCTACTCGCATGCCCATAAGGTATCGGTTACTTGCGAGTCAGGCTACTTCGAACCTGCTAGTTCTCCGCGAGATAAGTGATACAAAAGCGCCTGAATAGTTGTGCGGCGATGGTAAGCCTCGCGCCAAATTACAGATCGTGGACCATCAATTACAGATGCAGAAACTTCCTCTCCGCGATGCGCTGGTAAACAATGCATGAATATTGAATCTTTTTCGGTAGCGGCCATCAAAGAATCAGTAACTGAGAAGGGCGATAGCGCTGCTACTTTCTCTTTTCTATCTGCTTCTGAATCACCCATCGACATCCATACATCTGTATAGAGAACACTTGCACCGCGGGCTGCTTCATCTGCGTCATGGATTACCTCGATAGTGGCACCACTCTTTTTAGCAATATGTTGCGCAATTTCTACATATTTTTTATCTGGAGCCCATTTGCCTTCGGGAGTTGCAGCAACAACATGTGCTCCCATGATTGCACCCATGACGAGCCAGGCATTAGCCATATTGTTGCCATCACCAAGATAAACAAATTTTCTGCCTGCAATATCTTTGCCGAAAGTTTCGCGAATTGTTAGCCAATCTGCAAGTAATTGTGTTGGGTGATCATCATCAGTAAGCGCATTGATCACAGGAATTGTTGCGTGCATCCCAAGTTCATCAACTTCACTTTGAGCAAATGTTCTAATAATTAGCGCATCGCAATATCCGCTAATTATTTTTGCAGTATCTGCAATCGTTTCCCCGCGACCTAATTGCAATTCATCACCACGAATAAATATTGGGGTTCCACCTAAGTGAGCAACGGCAGTTTCAGAGGAAAGGCGAGTGCGAGTTGAAGGCTTTGTCATGTAGATAGCCACCGTTTTATGAGCAAGAGCGGTTGAGGCAGATAGTGGCTTTGCTGCGAAATCACTTGCAGTTGCGAGTAGGAGTTCAACATCCTCGCGGGAGAGATCTGCAGTATGTAATAAGTCCTTCATTTAGCAATTCTACCCGCAGAAAGAGGATGCTCAAAGCAAGATATGGCGGGTATCCTTGCTCTCATTATGGGAATCTTTAGGAAACTTGGAACTCAAGGCGATACTGATACAGATTTATTGACTCGCCCAGAGCTTGTTGAAGACGATGGCGGTCATGATCGTTTTTCACATTATGTGAAGAAAGAAAAAATTGTTGAATCTGCAGTCACCGGCAAAGCCGTGAAAGCATTATGTGGAAAAAAATGGATACCTTCACGTGATCCCGAAAAATTTCCAATCTGCCCCACTTGTAAAGAAATTCACGCAGGATTGCGTCCTGCTCCAGAAGATAAATAGCAAAAAGCGGATAGCAATAGCACGCCACGGATTGTGTGGCGTGGTCTAAGGATTTTCTCAAGTCCACCCGATACTCTAAAAAACCTTATGAATATGAAATCGAGAGATGCATTGCGTCTGACAACAATTCTTGTCACCTCGGTATTTCTCTCACTATTCATTACGAATGCTAATAGTGCGGAATCTCCAAAACAGCCGCCGCGAGAAATACTCTCAGGGTGGATTCCATACTATTCAGTGAAAACAGTGATGCCATTTGTAAAAAAGATTCCATCTATTACCCGAAATGAAACCGCAACTGCGGGTATATGTGATGCGACCCAGTATGGTCCGGCCGAAAATGAAAGTCTTACGGCTTCGTATCTCTTTACGAACGCTGATCTCATAAAAGAGGTAAATCCCTTTTGGTTCACACTCAAAAGTGCAACACTTATTCGAAATGATTATGTAACTGGCAATCCTTCATGGCCCATGGCTACAACTACCTGCCTAATGAAGCGTGCTGGAATATCGGTAGTTCCGACAATTACGGATGGCACAGCAAAATTGCAACTCTCTGGCTTACTAGCAAATACTAAGAGCCGCACTCAAATTGTGGAAAGTATTGCAACGCTTGTAAATACAAATAATTTTGATGGAATTGACTTAGATTTTGAAGGCTTTGCATTTGTTGATGGAAACACAACGTGGGCTAAGACATCACCATCGTGGGTAGCATTTATAAAAGAGCTAAGCGTAAAACTTCATTCAGATGGTAAAACGTTATCTGTTACCACCCCAGTACTTTTCGATCCAACACAAAAGAGCAAGGGTTACACGGTCTATGCATGGGCAGCAATCGCAAATGATATTGATCGTTTGCGAATAATGACGTATGACTATTCAGTTGCTAAACCTGGACCGATTGGTCCAATCGAATGGACAGAACGTGCGGTCAAATATGCCGTAAGCGTTATGGACTCTACAAAAGTTTTTGTTGGATTGCCTGGTTATGGCCGTGATTGGATAACGAAGATAGTTGGAGTTTGCCCAACTTCAGCACCCGCAGGAACGAAAATAGGGGCTAAGGCTGCTACTTTCAAAATGAATTATGCGACCGAAAAGGCAATTATTGATAAATCAAATCCATTCTTCGATACAAAGACAGCTGAATCTACTTATTCATACACTCAAATTTATAATGGAGAAAATACAAAAGGTCTATCCACTTCTTGTACGGTTTCGCGCACGGTTTGGTTTCAAGATAGTCAGTCCTATGCAATTCGAGCCGCATTGGTTGAGAAGTACAAACTTGCGGGTGTAGCTTTATGGACGTTGGGAATGGAAGCAGAGGCGGCAACTAAAGCAATTCGAAATGCTGCAATGTCATTTGCTCCAGAGGAATTAACAAGCACTATTTCGGTAGATAAAAATGAAATTACCTATGGTCAGCCATTTCTACTATCTGGTCTGATCACCGGTGAAAACAAGGTTGGAAAGAGTGGAATTCCTGTAATCGTTGAATACAGAAAATCTGATCAGCAACCGTGGAGGAAACTAACCGAAGTAGTCACTTCAACGGATGGGACAATTTCAATACCCCTAACTTTCGCCTCTCTTACATATTTACAAATACGAACAGAGGGAACATGGGAAGTTGGCGCATCTGTAAGCAATCAGAGCTTCGTACAGATCCGACCACGCCTTTCCCTCAATGCCCCTGCAGTTCTAAATGCAGGCAAGGAGATTGTGATATCTGGCAACGTGTATCCAAGAAAAACTGGTGTCACAGTTCAACTACAAAAGTGGAACCAAGAAAAGTGGCAAAATATCTCCGTGGTTCTCTCTAGTGATGCCCAGGGTAAGTTTGAACTTTTGCTGACTGAATCAAAACGAGGTGTATTTTCTTACCGAGTTCTCTATTTTCTTGAAGGAGAGACAATTGAAAATCGATCTAGCGAATTTTCAATTGTCGTGAGATAGAAATGGTAAAAACAAAATCTAAAATTGAAGAAGAGATACAAGCAATCTTCAATTCCGATAAGCCCTGGGTAACTATCGTTTGGGATGATCCCGTTAACTTGATGACGTATGTTACGTATGTATTCATGGAGTTATTTGGTTATTCCAAGGAACGTGCAACAGAACTAATGCTCAAAGTTCACAATGAAGGTAAAGCCATTGTTTCAACGGGTAGCCGCGAAGAAATGGAACATGATGTAGCCAGACTTCATGAATTTGGACTTTGGGCAACTTTGCAACGCGGAGATCAAGCACTGTGAGCGAACAATCAGGCTTCACTCGCCACGGCGAAAATGCGTTCGTTGCTCAATTTTCAGAATCAGAGAGTGAGGTATTGATCAATCTTGCCGGACAAATTATTGAATTACTAAGTGAGCGCGCTGATCATGGAGATGAAGATCCACTTGCTGCAATGGTTGGAATTACTTCTCATGATTCACCGCCTGATGATGAAGTCTTATTACGACTCCTACCAAATGCTTATGCAGATGGAGTCGATGCAGCTGAATTTCGACGCTATACAGAATCAGTTCTTCGCAATAAAAAGAAAGCTCATGCGATGTCAATGAGGGTACTTCTCAAGAGCGCGAGCGATGGTGGAATTGAGTTAGACCATGAGAATGCAAATGCATGGCTTGGTGCAATAAATGACATTCGATTAGCGCTAGGCGTTCGCCTCAAGGTTGAGGAACGAAGTCACGATGAACTTGAATTATTAGCACCAGATGATCCACTTCGCGGTGTATATGCCGTTTATAGTTGGCTAGGTTGGTTGCAAGAAAGTTTGTTGCAAGCGCTCATGGATGACTCAGCAAATGAAGTCAATTGATTAGGTAGTCTTATCTTCCTTATGACACTAAAAATTTCAAAAGCACATGTCGATGCCATGCTTGCACAGTCACGTGCTGAATACCCGGATGAAGCGTGTGGAGTGATACTGGGGCCACAAGGGAAAGATCAAGCGCTTCGTTTGAAGCCAATGATTAATGCTGCTCACTCACCAACTTTTTATGAATTCGATCCAAAAGATTTACTCTCCCTCTATCGCGAAATTGATGACAATGATGAAGAAATTGTCGTTATATATCATTCGCACACCGAGACCGAGGCTTACCCATCGCGGACTGATATCGCATATGCGGGAGAACCAGGAGCGCATTATGTGCTTGTCTCTACACGCGAGGAGATTGCACCTGCAACAGAATTTCGGTCATATCGCATTATTGATGGCGTTGTGACGGAAGAAGAAGTTTCAATTTCCGAATAACTCTCTTTACGGCAATAATTACCCTATGACTACAGCAATCGAAGTTCGTATCCCAACAATTTTGCGCCCCTTTACAAAGGATCAAAAAGTAGTTGCTGCAAGCGGAGAAACATTGAGCGCTGTTATTGCTGATTTAGATGTGCAATATCCAGGCATCAGCGAAAGACTTTTAGAAAATGGTGCGTTGCGCCGTTTCATTAATCTCTATGTCAACGATGAAGATGTTCGCTTTCTGGGTGGACTCGAAGCACCAGTAAAAAACGGTGACTCAATAACAATCCTTCCTGCTGTTGCAGGCGGCTAAGCAAGGTAAGCAATTGGCGCGTTTTGATTCATTAGAAAGTTCAGTAGGCAACACTCCACTTATTGGTTTGCCGAGATTATCTCCTGCACCCAATGTTCGTCTTTGGGCAAAGATGGAAGATCGAAACCCAACAGGTTCGATAAAGGATCGCACTGCAATCGCAATGATTGATGCAGCCGAGCGAGATGGACTACTTAAGCCGGGTGCAACAATCCTCGAACCGACAAGTGGTAACACTGGAATTTCACTTGCAATGGTCTCTAAAGTTCGCGGTTACAAATTGATTTGTGTAATGCCAGAGAACACAAGCCCAGAACGTAGACAACTTCTTGAAATGTGGGGCGCAACAATTATTTCTTCCGCTGCAGCTGGTGGTTCAAATGAAGCGGTACGAGTAGCAAAAGAACTTGCTGCGAAGAACCCTGAGTGGGTATTTCTCTATCAATATGGAAATCCCGCTAATACTTTGGCACATTATGAAGGTACTGGTCCTGAAATATTTGCTGATCTTCCAACCATTACGCATTTCGTTGCGGGCCTTGGAACAACTGGAACCCTGATGGGTGCGGGTCGTTACTTACGTGAGAAGAATCCAAATATTTCAATCATCGCGGCAGAACCTCGTTATGGCGAAGTTGTTTATGGATTACGAAATATTGATGAAGGTTTTGTACCTGAACTCTACGATGCATCAATTCTTACACGCAGATTCTCTGTTGGAGCGCAAGATTCGGTTCGTCGAGTTCGTGAACTCTTAGAAGTAGAAGGAATTTTTGCTGGAATATCCACCGGTGCGATTTTGCATGCAGCACTTGCACTTGGCAAAGAGGCAATAGAGCAAGGTAAAGATGCAGATATAGCCTTTATTGTCTGCGATGCGGGATGGAAATACTTATCAACTGGGATTTATGGCAGCGAGCAGGCAGATAATTCAATCGATAAGGCTACGCAAGGGCTAGACGATCAACTCTGGGCATAAAGTCACACGGTAGGCTTAGCAGTGTGAGTAACGCACCTATTGGAATCTTCGATTCCGGCGTCGGGGGATTGACTGTTGCTCGAGCAATTTTAGATCAGTTACCAAATGAATCAACGCTCTACATTGGCGATACTGCGCGTGGCCCATATGGTCCTCGCCCACTTGCAGAAGTTCGAACATTTGCACTTGAAACATTAGATTTCTTAGTGGAGCAAGGCGTGAAAGCAATAGTGATTGCTTGTAATACCGCAAGTGCTGCAATGCTTCGCGATGCACGAGAACGTTATTCAATTCCTGTTATTGAAGTTATCCAACCTGCTGTTCGTCGCGCCGTTGCGGCAACTCGTACTGGCCATATTGGAGTAATAGGAACAAGCACAACAATTGATTCAAGAGCATACGCAGATGCTTTTGCGGCTGCTCCGCAATTACATATCACCTCTGTTGCTTGTCCGTTATTTGTTGAGTTTGTTGAACGTGGCGAGACTTCCGGTGAGGAGATTACAAAGATTGCTCGCCAGTATTTAGAGCCAGTAATGAAAGCAAATATTGACACTCTTGTCTTGGGTTGCACCCACTACCCACTACTCACAGGAGTGATCTCCTATGTAATGGGAAATGATGTCTCACTAGTTTCAAGTGCTGAGGAAACAGCTAAAGATTTGTACAGGGTTTTAGTCGAGAATTCCTTGTTGCGCGCCCCTCAGAACACCCCTGCCACCCATCGCTTTTTAGCTACTGGAGATGCAAAGGCATTTGAACTACTTGCACGACGATTCTTGGGACCAGAAGTTACACATGTAGAACATCATGACAACTAAGGAGAGAAAATAATGGCACGCAATGACGGTAGAGATGTAAAAGATTTGCGTGATATTAAGTTCACTCGTAATTGGTTAGATCATGCAGAAGGTTCAGTGCTCGTTGAATTCGGAAAGACTCGAGTTCTATGTGTTGCTTCATTTTCACCAGGAGTACCACGTTGGCTAAAGGATTCTGGAAAAGGATGGGTCACATCTGAGTATTCAATGTTGCCTCGTGCAACACACACTCGCTCTGACCGTGAAAGTGTCAAAGGTAAATTAGGTGGACGAACTCAAGAGATTTCTCGCTTAGTTGGCCGTTCATTGCGCGCGATTGTAAATATGCAAGAACTTGGTGAGAACACAATTGTTATTGACTGTGATGTTTTACAAGCAGATGGTGGAACTCGAACTGCGGCAATCACTGGTGCCTATGTTGCACTTGCAGATGCAATTGCGTGGGCAAAGAAAGAGGGACACATAAAGGCTTCGGCAAATCCACTGAGTGATTCAGTTGCTGCCGTAAGTGTTGGAATTATTGGTGGCGTACCAATGCTCGATCTTTGTTATGAAGAAGATGTTCGAGCAGATACAGATATGAATGTTGTGTGTAGCGGTGATGGACGATTTATCGAAGTTCAAGGAACGGCAGAAGGAACCCCTTTTGATCGAGACTTACTTGACCAATTACTCAACCTAGCCGTAACAGGATGCAAGGATTTAACACAGCTTCAACAACGCGCACTCAATAAGTAAATACTTCACATGGCACAACGCTTAGTACTAGCAACTCGAAATCAAGGAAAGATCGTTGAACTACGCAGAATTCTTGATGCGATTTCAAATGGGACCATTGAATTAGTAAGCGTTGATCAATATCCAGATATTGCCGATGTTGAGGAAACAGGCTCGACTTTTGAAGAAAATGCGCTTTTGAAAGCAGTTGCGATATGTAAGGCAACTGGGTTACCAGCACTTGCAGATGATTCGGGACTTTGTGTAGATGCACTTGGTGGTGCACCAGGAATATTCTCTGCACGTTATGCAGGTAAACATGGTGATGACATTGCGAACTTGAATAAAGTTTTAGTTGAACTCAAAAGCGTGGAGGATTCAAAACGTTCTGCGCACTTCACGTGCGTTACGGCATTAGTAATGCCAGATGGCCGTAAGGTTACGAAAGCGGGGGAGTTTCACGGATTTATCGCCCACGCACCAGTGGGTGAACATGGTTTTGGTTATGACCCAATTTTCATACCGCAGGGCTCCAGTATTACTTCCGCCCAAATGAGCCCGCATGAGAAGGATTTACTCAGCCATCGAGGAATATCACTCCGTGCCATCGCACCACATGTGATCGAATTGCTGGGGACGCTGGGGTAACCTTGGTCTATAACGATGACTAAACCGTTGTCGCATCGCAACCTCAAGGAGTAAACGTGGCTGTAAAGAAATCAACAACAAAGAGGGTTGTAAAGAAGGCCTCTAAGAAAGCACCTGCGAAGAAGAAGGCAGTTGCAAAGAAATCTGTCGCAAAGAAGTCAACAGCTAAGAAGCGCGTTGCCAAAAAGGCAGTTGCTAAGAAGAGTGTTGCGAAGAAGTCTGCAGTAAAAAAGACTGCGAAAAGAACAACTAAAAAAGTTGCGAAGAAGAGTTCAGCTAAGACGAGCACAGCATCATCAATTGTTGTACCACCAGTTCCACGCGGAGGAATCAGCACAACTTCACGCGTGAACGTTACGACAACACCGGCACCTGTGAAGCCGGCACCATCAGCTAAGCCATCGGTTGCTCCTAAGCAAGGGACTTCTAAAACTGTTCTAGGCGCTGTAATAGTTGGTGTAATTCTTCTGGCAATAATTGTTTGGTCACAATCAGGATCAGATAATGATGATTCAGCAATGCCTACACCTCCAGCTAGCGCTGAAGCCTCTGCGGAAGCAACCGTAGAACCAACAGCAGAAGCAACTCCAACCGAAGAAGCAGCACCTGTTGCAGCGGTGGAAGCTCCTTCGAAGTTTGTAGCACTGAAAAGCGCAGAAGGTCTTACATTGCGCTGGGTTGCACCAACAGCAATGGATGGTCTAACTGGTTACAACGTTGAAATCCGTGCAAACGGAAAAGGTGATTGGAATGTAATTGCAACTGTTCCTGCAGATCAACTTACTCAATCTGTAACTAAGAGTGATGCATCTGGGTGGACACAATTTAGAGTAACTTCAGTTTATGCTGATGGACAGACTGCTTCAGCAGCTGTCTTTGGAATTCCTGGAGTTTTTGCATAAATATTAAATGGGAAAACCCTCGCTGTATGCGGGGGTTTTTTTATTTAAGGTATTGAAATATTGCATCAACGTATGCGATGACCCCTGTAGGAACCAGGTGAACACCATCGGGTGCAAAATATTCTGGATGCCCTAGAGATATAGATTCCCAATCGACTAAGTACGTATTTGGATAGCTCGAGATTACTTCTCGGATGAGAGCATTATTGTCTTCACGCCAACCACGAGGCACTGCAGTATTTACAATAATTATTTTTGGCTGATTCTTGATTTCCTCAAATATATTGACAACTTGCTCACGCGTTAACTTGTTGTTATTTCCTAGATTCAAAATCACAGTCGAGTCGGGCATATTGGTTTTATCGTGAATAATTACATCGAGTAGCTCTGGGGCTTGGCGACCAACTCGGGCGTTGATTAGGCCGATATGTTCGCGTAGATCAAGTTCGTGTCGAATTCCAAGAATTACCGAGTCACCAGTTACCCACAAACCAGAAGAAGCGATAGATCCAGAAGCAGTAGAACTATCAGAGGCAGAGGTTATTGGTTCTTCTAAAGCTGCAGTAAGAGCACGTTGTGCCCGTGAATTATTGGTGACTGCATGAATACTGGCAACAGTTGTAATTGCTATGAGCGAAATAGCAGCAATCGATAAGAGCACTTTTTGGCGTCTACGAACTTCCTTGGTGCGATATTTCATTCCTTTGAACCAATATTCAACTGCTCCAGTCCGAATAGGAAGTTCCACCAAACGCAATGAAATGTCAGAAAGAGCAAAAACTATAAGTATTCGAAGTGTGAATAGCGCCCAGGGCGATCCATCCAAATCAAATGCTGGTCTAGTGATTTGAAAAATAATCCAATGCCATAAATAGATTGCATATGATCGCTCACCAATCCAAACCATGAATCGGCTACTAAGTATTGGCGCAAATCGTGATGCAGGATGTACGACTGAAGTAATGATTGCGCATCCAAAAATACCTGCTAATGGAAAAGCAAGTTTATAAAGAGTCGGGTCACTTTCATTTATGAAAAGAAAAGTAGCGAGTATTCCTAGAAAACCAAAAATCCCAATGCCATCAATAAAATCTTGTGCTTTTTTATTTACTTCTTCACTCAAGTTTTGTGGCACCCACTTGACTGCAAGTGCTGCACCGAGAAATAGCCCGATGCTATGTGTATCTGTGCCAAAATAAACGTGGCTAACCTGGGCAGCATTTGCAGAATCGACCCGCAGAGATAGAAGCAATAGAGATAGGCCAGAAAAACATGCAATCAATAGTGCTGTGCCAGGAATCTTATTCTTTCCAAGGAAGCGCAGCACAAGGAGCAAAATCAAAGGCCAGAGCAAATAGAACTGCGCTTCAACACCTAAAGACCAGGTGTGCTGTAGCAGGGGTGGCCTTCCAATTGCTTCGAAATAATCAGTATGTCGAAATACGAGCCACCAATTCATTGCTCCAAAAATTGAAAACGGTGCATCCGTTAGAAATCTTTTGATGGTATCTGGAGCCCAGAGACTAACAAATAGGGCTGTTGTAATAATCATAAACAAAAGCGGAGGAAGAAGACGTCTAATGCGCGCTATGTAAAAGGCGCGCAAATCTAAACCACCACTGCGTTGTATTGAATCTAAGAGCAAACGGGTTATTACGTAACCTGAAATTACAAAGAAGAGATCAACACCAAGAAAGCCACCAGGTATCCACGAGATTCCTAAGTGATAGAGAAGTACGGCTACAACAGCAACTGCACGCAAGCCATCAATTGCAGGGATGTAACGAATGCCGCGGGGGGAGGCCATATTTATTACTTACGCTTAGTTGTAGTTTTCTTTGCAGCTTTCTTCTTTGCAGAGGCAGCCTTCTTTGCTGGTGGCGATATTGCTGCTTTGGTTCGCTCACTTTTTACCGTGATTGGTCCACTATTGATAAGTGTGTTGTCGTCATTGAGATTATTCAAAACTGTTTCTTGCAATTCAGAAAGTCGAACAAAAGCAGATTCCAGGCGAGTACGAGATTGATGAATGGCATTCTCTGCAGCATCGAGTGATTGAGTTTGAATTTTGTACAAGCGTTCTGCTTCCCCGATCACACTCGCCAGCCATTGGCGATAATTTGAAATTTCACCAGTTGCAGACGTAATGATTCGTTCACCTTCACGACGAGCTGCAGTAGCTAACGCCATTGCCTCGCGCTTTTTTACCTCAAGTAAAGTTTCGGCTTCAGCCTCTGATCGAGCGATTTTCTCGGCTGCTTCAGATTCAGCAACTTGAATGTATTTACGACCGCGAGATTCAGCACCTGAGAGAATTGAGCGCGCCTTGAGATCTGCACTTTCAAGAGTATCTTTCGCGGCACGAGTAGTTTCCTTCACAACTCGATCGGCTGCAGCCTGAGCTTTTGCTTCACGAAGTTGTGCTGACTTAATCATTGACATTGCTGTCTCTGTTGCCAGAATTTCAAATTCTTCTTTACTTAGCGTTGTGATATCTCGCCGTGAGCGAAGATCTGCTAATTGATTTTCAAGTTCGCGAATGCGCTCAACTGAGTTGGGTTCAACCGGCTCTTCGCCCTTGAAACCAACCCAACTTAGAAATGAGTTCTTCTCGCCCATGTCACCCTCGCACTATAAATGTGGAACTCCTATGAAGTTCCAAATGAGAACCCTAGATTAGAGTACATAAGGCCCTCTTCAAAAGTGCTTTGAGCCCAGATATAAGCCCATGATGAGGGGATTACGGTGGGTTACTTCGTGTAAATGGCGATTGAAATTGCTACATATTGGGAAACCCACGCAGCAAGGACAAAAATGTGAAATAACTCGTGGAAGCCAAAATATTTTGCATTCCTACCCGGACGCTTTAGTGCGTAGAAAATTGCGCCTACCGAATATAGAAGTCCGCCCAAAATAATTGGCAGAAGAATCCAGAGTCCACCTGCGCGATACATCTGTGGCAAGTAAGCCACGGCAAACCATCCCAGAAGTAAATAATTGGCAACATAGAGCCAACGTGGGGCACCTACCCAAAAAACGCGAACAGCAACTCCGATGAGTGCCCCAACCCAAATAACAGAGAGCAAAATCGTGCGGTCGCGACCATGAAGCAGAGTCACCGCAAAAGGCGTATAAGAACCGGCGATCAGAAGATTGATATTGGCATGATCAAAGCGACGCCAAATCTTTTTCTTTTCTGGAGACCACGGCACTCTGTGATAAATAGCGGAAACGCTAAATAAAAGAATTGCGGTAATCGAGTAGAGGGCAACTGCAAATTTGAAAGAATTTTTACTTAATATGAAAAGAACAAGCGAAGCGATAATTACAGCAGGGGTAGCACCAAGATGAAACCAACCGCGCAACTTTGGTGGAGCTACTTGTTGCGTCATGGTGGCTCCGATCAATGGACTACCCCCGACTGTACGGCAATTATCCTTTTGCGGCTGCGAAACCAACTTCTAAGTCAGCCTTGATATCTGCAATATTTTCAAGGCCAAGGCTCAAACGAACAAGACCAGGTGTCACTCCAGCATCTAATTGTTCTTCAGCACTTAGTTGAGAATGTGTCGTTGTTGCTGGATGAATGACAAGAGAACGAACATCACCAATATTTGCAACATGGCTAAAGAGTTTGAGAGATTCAACAAACTTCTTTCCTGCCTCAACTCCACCCTTGAGTTCAAATGAGAGTACGGAACCTGGACCCTTGGGTGAGTACTTCTTCGCCAAAGCGTTATATGGAGATGACGCAAGTGCTGCGTAATTTACTTTTTCAACACTTGGGTGCTTCTCGAGCCAAGCAGCAACTGCTTGTGCATTTTCAACATGGCGCTCAATTCGAAGGCTGAGAGTCTCAAGTCCTTGTGCGAGTAACCATGCATTAAATGGTGAAACTGCTGCTCCAATGTCACGAAGTAATTGCAAGCGAATCTTGAATATATATGCAAGGTTTGCACCAAATGCTGATCCGACTCCGAGTGCTTGAGCAAAAACCAAACCATGGTAACTAGGATCTGGCTCATTGAATCCCTTGAACTTCTCAGGATATTTTGCATAATCAAATTTCCCAGAATCAATAATTGCGCCAACAACTGCGTTTCCGTGTCCTGATAAAAACTTCGTCGCTGAGTGAACAACCACATCTGCGCCATATTCAATTGGCTTGATTAGATATGGGGTAGCAACAGTGTTATCAACGATTAGCGGGACACCAACTTCATGAGCAATATCAGCAATTGTTTGAATGTCTAAGATTTCATTCTTTGGATTTGCAATTGTTTCACCAAAGAATGCCTTTGTATTTGGACGAACAGCTTTACGCCATGATGCAGGATCACTTGGATCATCAACAAAAGTAACTTCGATGCCAAACTTAGGTAATGTGTAATGGAACAAGTTATACGTTCCGCCGTAGAGACTTGGGCTCGAAACTATATGGTCGCCAGCTTCTGCGACATTGAGAATTGAATATGTTGTTGCAGCAGAACCTGAAGCTACTAGTAGTGCGGCAACGCCACCTTCGAGTGCTGCAAGACGCTTTTCAACAGCATCTTGAGTTGGATTCATAATGCGTGTGTAAATATTTCCCATTTCAGCAAGCCCAAAAAGATTTGCAGCATGTTGTGTATCGCGGAATTGGTATGCAGTTGTTTGATACAACGGCAATGCGCGAGCTCCAGTTGTTGGATCGGGTACTTGCCCAGCATGAATCTGCAGGGTTTCAAATGACCATTCTTGTTCTGACATTGCTGACTCCCTTTGTCGGTGCGCTTTTTAGCGAGGGGTAGAAAATAGCAATTGTGGCCAGATACTTCTCACGAGGTATTCGTTGTTGCAAAGGGGATGCGCATAGGTGATTCCAAGGCGGGATTCCCCCTTATTCTGCTTAAATAGCTGAATTTCCTGAGAAATTCCGACCGCTGAGCGTGCGAATTCTTTGCAAATACCCCAAAATATGTGTGTTGGATTACAAAGGCGTTCCTCGAGGCCGCCCTTGAATCTGATTTTCGAAGGTCGCCCGACTTTTGAGATTTTGCCTAAACTTTACGGAGAGGCCGATTATGTTGAAACTCGACAGCAATCAATGGAACCTCGTCTATAACGTATTCTCGTTTGGACTTGTTTCTATGCTTGCATGCACGATCTACACACTTGTTTCACAACAACGTGTTCTTGCAAAGTATCGCAATGCTCTCGTGATGTCATCAATGGTTACATTCATTGCTGGTTATCACTACATGCGAATCTTCAACTCATTCAATGAATCTTCAGCTGACATGACTGTAAACGTCAGCGGAGCACAGGGATCATTCAACGAGGCATATCGCTACGTTGACTGGCTTCTAACTGTTCCACTTCTACTCGTAGAAGTTATTGCAGTTCTTGCACTTGCTAAGGAAGTTTCACGCTCCCTTATCATGCGTCTTGTACCAGCATCAGCTGCGATGATTGCACTTGGTTACCCAGGTGAAATTTCATCAGACAAGAACACAGCAATCCTTTACGGTGTTCTTTCAACAATTCCTTTCCTCTACATTCTTTATGTACTCTTTGTTGAACTTGGAAAGTCACTTGATCGTCAACCAGAAGGTGTAGCAGCAACAGTTGGACGCTTGCGTCTTCTTTTGATCGCTACATGGGGCGTTTACCCAATTTCCTACATTCTCGGCATGAACCCAGCAACTGATATGGGTGTTGCTGCGCAACAGTTCGTAGGTGTACAAGTTGGTTACACAATTGCTGACGTATTGGCAAAGTGCGTATTCGGTCTTACAATTTTGAAGATCGCTCGCATGAAGTCAATTGCAGAAGGCATGAAGGACGACCACTAATTACTAAATAAATAAGGGGTGTCGGGAAACCGGCACCCCTTATTTATTTGTAGAGTGAAGACATGAACAATTACCGAATGGGCGGATATCTACTATTCGCAATAGGACTCATAAATTTGCGCTACCAATGGGGTGAGCCTGGAATTGTTCAACGAAGTGCCGCAATTTTCATACCCGGGGCTCTCATACTTCTTGCTACTTTTATCGCACCCTTGAAACTAGTGCTTATGAGAAAAGAAGTTCAATATCTTTTGGCATTTGCAGGACTTGCAATAGTTGCATATGCAGTAACGAACTAATTTTTCACTAGCTATTTACCAGTTCGAAATGAGATATCTCTTTTCTTCATTTCCGAGACAAGAATTCGAATCGCGTTTGGTCCCATACCGTGGAGCGCTTTTAATTTATCTAAGGAAACTTTTCGTAAGTCGCTAACCTGTAATAGTTTGGCATCAACTAATGCGCGTCTAGCGGGCGCGGCTAAACCAATTTCTTTCCATGCCCCATCGACTTTGTCATAGGCAGTGAGGTCGACTAGCCCCTTACTCACATCGCAGCCTGAAGTTTTTTTGGTCACAACTCCATTAAATCATGTGAATATGCTTAGAATGTAATATTCGAGGTGCCCCCTTTATTCTTCAAGGGTAATGTTTAGATGC
>WLDA01000010.1 GCA_009705025.1 Actinomycetota bacterium
CGAGTAGTTTTTTCAAGAGCCTCAAGAAGTACAAATCTAATAGTGCGCCCGCGAGCCTTTTTATCCAAGGAAAGAAGGGGTAATAAACGAACCCATGCTGAAGCCTCATAAGTGATTGGCAAATTCAGAGAACTCAATACCGTGCGATGCAGTTCAACGATATCTGAGGAGAGTGAGCTATGTTTGTGGGAAAGCTCGGCTGCGAAGACCATACCGATTGAAACTGCTTCCCCGTGGCGCAGCGAATACTTGCTATCAATCTCAATTGCATGAGCAAGCGTGTGGCCATAATTGAGAATTTCACGATGGAAACTCTCCTTGAAATCCTCACTCACAACGGAGGCTTTTACCTTTATTGCCGATGTAATAAGTTCAGTCAGTAGAGAATTATCTCTGCGGATTTCTTCAAGATTCTTTCCTTTTACAAGTTCAAGTATGCTCTTATCCGCAATGAAACCGCATTTGATAACTTCAGCTAGACCCGCGGAAAAATCACGATCTGACAGTGTTGTTAGCCAAGAAGTGTCGACTATGACGCTCATTGGAGAATGGAATGACCCAATGAGATTCTTTCCATAATCACTATTCATTCCAGTTTTACCGCCTATGGCAGCATCTACCATGCCAGCCACACTTGTTGGAACTGCAACCCAATCAATTCCACGCAGCCATGTTGCAGCTGCGAATCCAGCGATATCGGTTGTCGCCCCACCGCCAATACCAATGATGATGTCGCTGCGCGTAAATCCTGCCGCACCTAACCAATCCCACAACTTCAGAAGAGTTGCTGCGCTTTTACCTTCTTCGCCATCGGGTATCGTAAAAATATAAATATCAGTCTCTGATTCAATTTCGAAATTGACTAGACCGGCGATTGTTTCGCTAACAATAAACGCCGCGCGCGCTCTTCCCTCTAGCGCACTCTCGAGCGTTAGATCCCATTGCCCGTTGCTTATATAAACTTGCGAAACGCGATCTGCCTTGATAGTTATGGTGCTCATTTGAGTAACTCCACAATCTGCGTAACTATCGCATTTGCCTTCAATCCATCTACCTTAATGCAATGATCAGCAACATCCTCGTAAATAGGGCGACGTTTATCTAAAAGAGACTGCCATTGCGCGCGAGGATTGCCAAGAAGCAAAGGGCGATCTCTGTTGAAACCAACTCGAGGAGCAGCGACAGAAAGTGAGACATCCAAAAAGAATTTCACGCTTTTTGAATTTTTTAGCAGGCTCTGAGCAGCCAAAGATATCGGTGCTCCCCCACCCAAAGATAGAACAGTATCTGTGGCACGTAATTGAGTCTCCAGAACCTCTAATTCATGCGCTCTGAAAATTTCTTCGCCATCGTCGACAAATATTTGAGAAACAGTTTTGCCTGTAATGTTTTCGATCACTTTGTCGGTATCAACAAAAGCTAATTTGAGTTCTCGAGCAAGCAAGGCCCCAACTGTGCTCTTTCCAGCACCTGGTGCTCCAAGCAAGATTACTAATGTCATTCTTATTTGAAATTTAGATTCTTTATATATGAATCGAAATTTCGCTTAGTCTCAGTAACGCTATCGCCCCCGAATTTTTCTAAGACAACCTCTGCTAATACAAGTGCGACCATTGCCTCTGCAACAACTCCTGCGGCGGGAACGGCGCACACATCTGAACGTTGATTTATGGCTTTGGCTGCTTCACCAGTAGCAACATCTATAGTGTCTAGAGCTTTTGGAACAGTTGAAATTGGCTTCATGGCTGCTCGAACGCGAAGGATTTCGCCGTTAGACATTCCACCTTCTGTGCCACCCGCGCGATCAGTGCGACGAACGATTACACCTTGTGCATTCTTTTCAATTTCATCATGAGCAACAGAGCCGCGACGAGTTGCAGTTGTAAATCCATCGCCGATTTCAACACCCTTGATTGCCTGAATTCCCATAACCGCCGCAGCAAGTTTTGCATCCAAGCGACGATCCCAATGAACGTGAGAACCAAGTCCAGGCGGCATGTTGAACGCTAGAACTTCAACTACTCCGCCCAAAGTATCTCCATCACGGTGGGCGGATTCGATCTCTTTGATCATCGCGGCACTCGATGCAGCATCTGCGCAACGAACTTCATTGGCATCGATTCGATCTAAGTCATCTGCATTCGGTAGCGGCGTTGAATCTGGAACTCGAGCAGCACCAATCGATAAAACGTGACTAATGATTGTGATTCCAACGCTTTGTTCTAGAAAAGCACGAGCAACGGCACCGAGAGCAACTCTGGCTGCTGTTTCGCGCGCACTTGCCCGTTCCAAAATTGGACGCGCATCATCTAAATCGTATTTTTGCATCCCAACCAAATCAGCATGACCTGGTCGCGGTCTTGTTAGAGGTGCATTACGTGCAAGATTTTCGATCTCCGATGCATCGACTGGATCTGCAGACATGACCTTTTCCCATTTTGGCCATTCAGTATTTCCTACCTGTATTGCAATGGGTCCACCTTGTGTAAGTCCAAGACGTACTCCGCCAAGAATCGTAACTTTGTCACTTTCAAAACTCTGTCGTGCGCCGCGACCGAATCCAAGTCGTCTGCGAGCAAGATGCTTATCAATATCCGCACTCGTGATAAGAACTGAGGCAGGAATACCTTCGAGAATGGCGCTCAAAGCTTGTCCGTGGGATTCGCCTGCAGTCAACCATCTCATGTGCCTATTCTTGCAGATAACGCACCTATTGTGTCGCCAAATAAAGGATTGAGGCCGCAAAAAGTGAAGGTGCCCAAGGGATAGTGACGGATATTGTGCCTTTCTTTAGAACTGTAATTGCAGTGGCCACTATTGATGTCACGGAAATACAGATCAGTAGCAGTGTGACATCGAGAATGTGATCTCTGCCGATGAGAGGAATGAGTATGGAAATTAGTTTCACATCCCCCATACCTACATGCATGATGGTCGAGAATAGAACTCCAAAGAGGAACGAGATACCAGAAATTCGTGCGAATCTCGATAAATCATGATTGCACATCGCTATCGTGAGAAGAAAGAAGAAGATCAAAACTCTATTTGGGATTCGATGAGTTCGTATATCGATTCGAGAGATTATCACGCCGAAGACAATCAACAATGTCAGAACCATTACCTCATCATAAAAGTCAATAAGGACTAAAATTCCGCAAAGTACAAATTGTGGATTACTCCAAAGTTGCTACAGCCAACTTTCGTAATTCTTGTGCCATGGAAGCCCTATCTACGCTCTTGCCTGAGAAAAGAGCAATCTGTTCAATTGCTTGGTGGACTAAAAGATCTATTCCATCCATTGTTTCTCCCCCGTTTTCGCGCCAACGTGAGTACAGAACGGTTGGCCATGGGCGATAAAGGACCTCAAAGAAAAGAGAGGAAATTTTTGATGGCAAATAATCTGCGAACAAATCCGCGCCGTATAACGGGGTGGTATTTACGACTAAATCAGATTGAGCGATTGGCGTCGTATATTCCCAGGGAACGAAGATGATCGCACTCTTTGTCGCGCATTTACGAATCGCTTCCTCGCGTCCAGTATTTCTAGAAACTATTCTTATTTCATCTATACGTCCATCTAATGCACCCACTACAGCGCGCGCTGTCGCACCTGCGCCAAGAATAATTGCACTCTTTGCATTAGTGAATCCTCGTGAATCTAAAGCAAATCCAAAACCTGTGATGTCAGTAGATGATGCGAACCAGAGATTATCTTTGCGAAAAAGTGTATTAGCTGAAGAAATCTTTTGAGCCACAGGATCAATAACATTCGCTATTGCTAAAACCTCTTCTTTCAATGGCATGGTGAGAGAGAACCCCGTCCAATCAGAATCTTTCCCTTTCAGAAATTGTGCTAACTCCCCCGCCGCAACTTCTATCGCTTCATACGTTCCCTGTGCTCCTAAAATCTTGTAGGCACTTTGATGTAATAGCGGGGATAGCGAATGAGCGATTGGCGAACCAAGTACCGCGGCTCTAATCACTTCTTCACCTCAAATGCTCCTGCTCGTCGATTCTTCTCATAGAGTCTCTTCCAGTTGAGGAATTCGTCATTACTCTTAGTAAATCGTGTATCACCGGGTGCGACAGTGATAAAGAATAGCCAATCACCAGCTTCTGGGTGCATCGCTGCATCTATAGCAGCACGACCTGGATTTCCTATTGGTCCGGGAGGCAAGCCGTAATTTCTATAGGTGTTATATGGGGATTTCGCTAACGTAGCTTGAGTACTCAAAAATACTTGACCACGAACTTTGCGAATGTAATGAACCGTGGAATCTAATTGAAGAGGCATGCTTATATCTAAGCGATTGCGAATAACTCGAGAAACCTTAGTGAAATCTTTGAGATCGCCTTCTGCTTGAATGATTGAAGCGATCGTCAACAACTGTTGTGGGGTGAATTTTCCCCCTCCACTTTGCAAACCAGAGCGTGTTGCCTCCGTAGTAAATCTAGAGATCATCGCCTGCAAAATTTCTGATGCTGTTGCTCTTTTTGGAAAACTATATTGTGCGGGGAAGAGGACTCCTTCTAGCGAACTAAATCCAGAGGGCAGTTTCACTGATTTGATCGCAGAATCAATCTCCATTTTCGTAAAGCCTCTTGAGCGTAACTCAGCCAGAATTTCACTATTCCATGCCCCTTCAGTTACAACAAAAAGATCTGGCATTCGCTTCGAGTCGAGTAATTGATCTAGGGCTTGTTGCGCAGATATTTCAAGTGAGAGTCTGTGAGCCCCGGGAGCGATCTTCGCAGAACGACTATCACCAACGGCGACTCTAAAAAATGCAGAGGAAGACTTCACGACACCGGAAGTGAAGAGAAGAGCTGCTATGTCAGAACCTGTTGAACCTGGAGGAATCTCGATGGTAACTTCTCGTGTTTGAGAAGAAATTTGCATTTGTGGAAAATCAGGTGCCCCTCTATTTTGCGAACGAATCAGATGTAGAGAAAAAGTAAGTGAGACGATAAGAACACCTGCAAGAAATAAACGTCTCATTGATTGCGAGATTTCGTCATCGCCAAACCTTGTTCAAGAATTGCAACCGCTGCCAATGAGTCTATAGATTTTCTTGCATCCTTGGCGTTGACTCCAGCGCTTTGTAAATTCTTTAGTGCAGAGACAGTAGAAAGTCGTTCATCAATTAAGACAATTTCTATATCTGTAAACTCAGATAATCGCACGCAAAAGTCTTCGACCTTCTGTACCGCTTCACCTGATAATCCGCTTAATAAAGTTGGTTTTCCAATAAATATCGTAATTGGTTCCTGTTCTTCCAAAATCTCGACAATTTGATCAAACAAATCTTTGGATTTGGTCTGCAGTGTCGTAAGAGGTGAGGAGAGAATTGCATCTGGATCGCATACTGCTACGCCAATACGGACATCGCCGTAGTCAAATGCTATTCGACGACCACGTTGCATCAGATTAGCCTGCTATTGCGTTAGTAATTGCTTCTAGCGCTTGAGAAATCTTAGATGAATCAACGCCCCCGCCTTGTGCGAAATCATCCTTACCGCCACCGCCACCGCCCAAGATTGTTGATCCAAGTTTTACAAGTGCGCCGGCCTTGAGACCCTGGGCGCGAGCTTCTTCAGTGGTTGCAACAACTAGGACACTCTTGCCATCAGTCACACTTACAAGTACAACAACACTATTGCTCGATCTATTTCGCAAATCAAGTGCGATCGCTCGAAGATCATCTCCTGATACTCCATCTGCGAGTTGAGATGCGATGACACTGACACCCTTTACATTCTTTGCAAGTGCTGCAAGTTCACTTGTTTTCCCGAGCGCATCTTTTGAACGCAGCGTTGCCAACTCTTTTTCGATATCTTTTATTTTATTGATTAGATCTGAGACGCGCTCTGGCAACTCCTCGACACGAGCACCTTTGACAATCTCTGTTAGAGAATTTAGCAATAAGTGTTCACGAGCTAAGAATTTGTAGGCATCAACACCGACTAGCGCTTCGACCCGTCGCACACCCGCGCCAATTGAAGATTCGCTAAGTAGTTTTACAACACCGAGTTCACCCGAGCGAGAGACATGTGTTCCACCGCATAATTCACGTGCCCAGTCTCCAACACTGACAACGCGCACACGATCTCCATATTTCTCGCCAAAGAGTGCCATTGCTCCTAATTCTTTTGCCTGTGCTTGCGACATTACTTCAGCACTGACTTCCATGTTATCGAGCAATAAGGAATTCACGCGTGACTCAACATCGTTGAGAACACTGACAGGTACGGCGCCTGTAGCAGGGAAGTCAAAACGGAATCGTCCCGGCGAATTCTCTGAACCAGCCTGAGTTGCGGTCTCCCCTAAAATTTCGCGAAATGCCTTATGAACCATATGCGTAGCGGTATGAGCACGAGAGATTGCATGTCGACGTTCAATATCAATAGTTGCAAGCAACGATGCAGATTCTTCAATGCCACCACTGAGGACACGACCTCTATGGATTGAAATTCCAGGCACCGGAGTTTGCACATCATCAATCTCGATTACAGCACCCGATGCGAGTGTCAGAGTTCCGCCATCAGCTAACTGACCGCCACCTTCTGCATAAAACGGTGTCCGATCAAGTACTACTTCGACTTCATCTCCACTTTGCGCAGAAGAAACACGAGCACCATCGACAACAATCGCGCGAATAGATGATTCACTCTCGCGCTGTGTATAACCAACAAACTCAGTAGTTCCAGATTTATCTGCAATAGCGCGATACACGGTGAGATCCGTATGACCACTCTTCTTGAGTCGTGCATCGGCTTTGGCACGATCGCGTTGTTCTTTCATCAAACGAGTGAAACCCTCTGCATCAATTTCTAGACCTTCTTCTCGAGCCATCTCAAGAGTCAGATCAAAAGGAAAACCATACGTATCGTGTAACTTGAATACTTCTTCACCTGGAAGAACATTCTTCTTCGATTTTTTGAGTGCAGCGCTAGCAACATCAAATATTTGAGTGCCACTCTTTAATGTTTGTAGGAAGGTTTCTTCCTCTGATACAGAGACTGAGAGAATTCGCTTTGAATCACTGACCAATTCAGGATATTGCGGACCCATTGCTCCAATAGCAGCGAGAGTGAGTTCGCTCATTATTGGGTCATGCGAGCCTAGCAAGCGCATATTTCGAATTGTGCGACGCATCATGCGACGCAATACATAGCCACGACCTTCGTTTCCAGGAGTAACTCCATCACCAATAAGCATTGCTGATGTGCGCGCATGATCGGCAATAACACGAAGTGCGATATCTGATTTTTCATCGCTTCCATATTTCACACCAGTAAGAGCTGATGCTTTATTGAGAATCTGTGCAGTTGTATCAATCTCATAAATATTTTCAACACCTTGCAACAGTGCTGCCATGCGCTCAAGGCCAAGACCGGTATCAATACTCTTTGCAGGAAGTTCGCCCAAAATTGGAAAATCATCTTTGCCCGAACCTGCGCCACGTTCATTTTGCATGAAAACTAGATTCCATACTTCCATGTAACGGTTTTCATCGGCGATTGGTCCACCTTCAACACCATATTGCGGACCACGATCGTAATAAATTTCAGAACAAGGACCACATGGTCCCGGTACTCCCATGGACCAGAAATTATCTGCCATATCTCGACGCTGAATACGATCTAGTGGGATTCCAATTTTTTTATGCCAAATATCTGCAGCCTCATCATCGTCGAGATAGACAGTTACCCAAAGTTTTTCTTCTGGGAAACCGTAACCACCTTTAGATACAGGATTCGTAAGCAATTCCCACGCTAGTGCGATTGCACCTTCTTTGAAATAATCTCCAAAAGAAAAATTTCCACACATCTGAAAAAACGATGCATGTCGAGTGGTTTTTCCGACTTCATCGATATCGAGCGTACGTACGCATTTTTGAACAGAGGTTGCGCGCTTATATGGTGGTGTTATCTCACCTAAGAAAAAGGGTTTGAAGGGAACCATGCCCGCGTTGACCAATAAAAGATTGGGGTCATCTGCAATGAGCGAGGCAGAGGGAACGACAGTATGGGTTAGACCTTGACTGTTTCCATTTTCAAAAAAGCGCAGCCAGCGCGAACGGATCTCGGCGGATTCCACTGGGTTGTGTCACTCAGCCTTCTTCTTCTTTGAGCGTCCTTTTTTCATTTGTGAAGCACCAAGGAGAGCCCCGGCCACTTTGAGCGCTGGTCCACCTTTATCTATGAAACTCGATGTTGTATCCGAAACTTTTGTTGAGATATCTTCGATATTTTTCGTTATGCGATTCAAACTGTGAAGGGGTCCATTGACTAACGTAACCGTGGTATGAACTTCTTCGATAAGTGGCGCTGTTTCATCTGTCATAGTTTTCAGAGAAATTTTTGCTTCATCGATAAAGCGACCAACACGAATGACGGCGTAGCTGATGGCTGTGGCGATAACCAGTAACGAGCACGCGGCAATAATTGTTGCAATTCCACCTGGACCCATAATCAACCCCCTCTAACTACGCGATATAGCACCAGCCTACCTGACAACAGGTGTGAACTAGGCGATTATCGGCAGCGCTACGTCTGGGGTTCGATGTTCGCGATGCGCCACTAAAGAGGCTTCGTGATATTGCTCAATTTTTTCCTGCAAATCTTTCTCAAGATAAGGCCGACCATCTACTAACGAACCTTCGATGCCATCGATGACAGCCGCTACATCTTCACCACTCATTGTCTTATGCGTTTCGAGTGCGTGGGCCAGGGCAAGGACTTGGGTTCGATTAGCAATCAAGATTTCTTCAGCTTTAGCAAGTAATCCCGTGAGGTTATCTTCGATTCGATCACTAAGTGCCAGACGTATCTGCTTTGCAGTGTCATCCTTACCTTTTCCACCACCAGGTGCGCCTACCTCGAAACGTCGATTACTCGCATGTGAAGAAATCGTTGATCCCATTCCCCAATGACCTTCCATGAGAGACGCGATAGTTGTTGCACTCTCTAAATCCCCCGATACACCAGAAGAATTATCCCCATCGAAAAACATTCGTTCTCCAGCAAGGGAGGCAAGTGAAACCAAAATATCTGATTCATATTCGGTTCGCCATCTAGTGAACTGATCGTCAGGTGGAATGCTTGCAACCATTCCTAAGTAATCAGAACCCTTTTCAATCGTTGCTAAATCGATCGACATATGTTGTCGAACTCTATGAGCCATAACCGCGTGGCATGCTTCATGAACTGCCACCGCATGACGCTCTCGCTCGATGTATTCAACATCTTCGGATGGTCCTAGTTCCTTTTGTTGCTTAGCTTTGACAACATCAGACCACTCAATTGATGTGCGTCCGTTACGGATGGCGAAAATTAGAGCTTCGTTGATTGTGTCCTTGATTGTTGCGCCAGTTGCATATGGAGTAATCGTTGCCAATTTATCAATCTCTTCAGGCGTTAGTGAATGAGAAACTTTCGCTAAATATCCCTCGTATGTGCGAACACGACCAGCCTTACTTGGATAACCAACACGATACATGCGATCAATACGACCGGGACGTAGAAGCGCTTCATCGAGTGCTTCTGGCATATTTGTTGCCATCACAACAAGGATTCGATATTTCGGTGGATTCTTAGGTCGCATTCCTAAAGTTCTGCGAACGATTCGATTGAAAAAACCACGGGGTTTCTTCAATCCCGACAATTCAGTCAGCAGTGCTTGCAAAGTTCCTGAACCGCCGCCGCCACCTGCTGCCCCACCCATAACAAACTTTTCGTGAACCAATGCAGATGCTGCAGATGGTGAGAGATACGCACCTCCATGACACGAGTCGCCGAATACTCCAGGTGTTGATGAAGCGCTGAAACGTTGTGGTCCACCTGATGAAACGATGCCGCGATTTCCAAGTGAATCTGCTTCATCGATGAAAACAACAACTCCACCGTAGCGAAGTGCCAGCTTTCTCAATTTTCTAAAAAGGCTTTTCACTTTCAAAATACCAACACCCATGAACATATTTGTAAATGCACCTGGATCAACAAATACGAATGGCTTACCTGTCTCTCCTGCCATTGACTCTGCCATCAATGTCTTACCTGTTCCTGGAGGTCCCCACAAAAGAATTCCACCTGGAACATAACCGCCATGCTTTTCAATCTCTTCGGGAGTTTCTAAGAAAAGTAGATTCTCACGAATTCGATTGAGTACGTGATCTTGACCCCACACATCGCTAAAACGTGTGCGAATGTCATCAGGGAAATATGTCTCTACTCCACCTCTGCTGAGAAACCAAAAGATTGCAGCAAATTGAATGATTACAAAAAAGACTGCAAAGAGTAATTGTCCAAGCATTGGCAATGCGCTAAAGAAAGCTTTAGGTGCAAGAAAGAGTGCTCGTACCGGAGTCTCTTTATAGATAGCGCCTAGAACTACTGATAAGAGAAAAACTAATAGTAACCATTTGATTACGCGCGATAATCTAAAGCGAGTCCAGTCACTCAACTTGTGAAGCAAGCGATCCACAAAAGTGAAATAGCGTTGCCACAAGCCGTGATAAGGAGCAAGGAGTTCTGCGAGTGCGAAGTGAACTTGTCGAATAACTTCGATGACAACTAATCCAAGCAACCAACGCTTGCTTTGCGCGACATCTTTGACGCTATCAGAAAAACTAAGGATTGGATTATCTGCCAAATTTGACCAGACGAGAATGAAGAATGTGATTCCAAAAAGAAGGAAGAACTTTGTTCTATCGTAGAAAGAAAGATGGATGCGAGTTTTGCGATCAGTATCGCGCGCTCTACTAGGCTTATTCTCTAGTTGGCTCATCTGGCTCCCCTTACGGTAAATGAATTTGAGATCTCGGTCATGAGTTTTTCGTTCTTCTTATAACAACTATTGGTACATCGAATTATGAATAAATAGACCTTCGAGCGATCCGGAGAAACCATCGCTGTCTGATCGATGGTTTGCGCAACTCCATTATGCGTAAATGTGAAAATTGTTCGAACTCCACGTGCACCCTTTTCAACTACTTCGTAATCATCATAAATATCAAATGGTGGCGTATCGGCAGTCGGCTCACTTACCCACTGCGAAAGAGGAACGATGACATCGCGCAAAACATTCAAGGAGACCGCATTAATCTCATCGGCAGATAAGTTGCGTACTCGTGCAAAGGCAACAGGTTTCTTTGGTGCATCGATATCAAAGATCGAAGATGGTTTCACTTTTGGTGCAATTGAGTAAGCCACTTGCCACGTTACTAAACTCTGGCGTTGCGCCGCTAAACCTTGTGCATTCTTTGCCTCGAATTTATTCAACGCTGCATTACTAATGTGATGCCATTTCTTTGGAACAGTAAAGAAAACTCCCTCTGATTTTGATGCAGCATACGTTTGTGACTGAGCGCCGCAGCTAGTCAATAAAAGAAGTGAAGCAAGAACTAATCCGAGAGACTTTTTCACTCGCGAATTCTCTCTAACTTCCCTTCGAAGCGCCATCTATACCGCTCTCTTTGCGTTGAGCGGGTGTAATTGGCGTAGGTGCTCCCGTGAGTGGATCTCCCCCACTAGCAGTCTTTGGGAAGGCGATAACTTCTCGGATTGAATCTGAGCCGGAAAGTAGAGCGCAGACTCGATCTAGGCCAAGGGCTATTCCGCCATGTGGTGGTGGGCCGTAATTGAATGCCTCAAGTAAGAATCCAAATTTACTTGCCGCTTCTTCATCACTTAGGCCAATGACGGAGAAAACATCTTTTTGAATTTGGCGATCATGAATACGAATTGAGCCTCCGCCAAGTTCTGTTCCATTCAAAACAATGTCATATGCATATGCCAACGCATTTGCAGGATCTTTGGAAAATGTTGATGCGAACTCTGGTTTTGGACCAGTAAATGGATGATGTACCGCTGTCCATCCACCGTTATCAGTTGGTTCAAACATTGGCGCATCTACAACCCAGAGAAATTCCCACTTACCTGCTGGAATAAGGTCGCAACGCTTTCCGATTTCGAGGCGAACTGCGCCTAGAAGATTGAGAGAAGCAGTTCGCTCTCCCGCAGCGAAAAAGATTGCATCTCCTGGCTTTGCGCCAACAGTTGCAACTATTGAGCCCTGTTCTTCTTCAGATAAATTCTTTGCAACCGGGCCACCTAAGGTTCCATCATCTGCGACCAAAATGTAAGCAAGTCCTTTTGCACCACGTGCCTTTGCCCAGTCTTGCCATGCATCGAGTTCACGTCGAGCTGAATTCGCTCCTCCAGGCATGATGACCGCGCCAACATATGGTGCTTGGAAAACTCTAAATGGTGTTTGGGCAAAGAATGATGTGAGTTCTTGAAGTTTGAGTCCGAAACGTAAATCAGGTTTATCCGAACCGTAATTACTCATTGCATCTGCATAGGTCATACGCATAAGAGGCAAGGAAATTTCGTAGTTAGCGACTTCTTTCCAGATTTTTGCAACAATCTTTTCGGCAACAGCCAAAATATCCTCTTGATCAATAAATGACATTTCGATATCAAGTTGAGTAAATTCTGGTTGACGATCTGCTCGGAAATCTTC
>WLDA01000100.1 GCA_009705025.1 Actinomycetota bacterium
ATTACTGGGATTGCGCGCAAGTCTTTTTCCTGCGCTTCATGAACCAGGAAGTGATTTAGGTGTAATTCGTGGTCATGGACCACTCGATGGAATCAAGGTTGTTGCTACTGGCTCACATGACACCGCTTCTGCGGTAGCTGGCGCACCTATAGAAAATGCTGAAATTGAGGCTTATTTATCGAGTGGAACATGGTCACTCCTTGGAATTGAATCAAGTGTGCCGTTTCGCGGTAGTGATGCCTTTGCAATAAATCTAACGAATGAACTTGGCGTAGAAAACACAGTTCGTGTTCTCAAAAACATTACTGGCCTTTGGATCTTCGAAGAATGCCGCCGAACATGGCGCGAAGAAGGATTCACCCCAGAACTCACTGAACTCATTGCGCTAGCAGAGAATTCAACATTCAAATCGGTTATTGATCCAAACAATCTTCTCTTTGCAACACCAGGGGATATGCCACACAAGGTTGCACGATTCTGCCGTGAAAGTAATCAACCAGAGCCACAAACCCATGGTGATTACATCCGTTGTATTTTCATTAGTTTGGCACTTGCCTATAAGAAGACGCTTGAAGAGATTGAAGAAGTTACAGGTAAGAAGATTGGCAAAATACATATTCTAGGTGGTGGTTCACAGATTCATCTGCTCAATCAAATGGCAGCCGATGCAACAGGATGTGTTATTTCCGCGGGCCCAACTGAATCAACATTGATTGGTAATGTTGCTATGCAAGCAATCGCATCAGGGGAATTTTCTAACTTATCCGAGGCGCGTAATGCAATAAGAAAGAGTTTGGCTCCCAAGCTATTTATGCCACAAAAGCATTGACCTTATTTACCTAAGGAATTATTCTTAGGTATGAGCCAAACATTGCATGCACATTCGCCATATTCATTAGCTTTCACACCAAACGAATTATCTGCTCGCTGGATAAAAGTTGCCGAAAGTGAAGTCCCACAACCGGGAGAAAGACCCGTCTATCAAATCCGATTTGAATTTTCATGTGGCAAGAAAGTAAAAAGTGCGCGAATTCGTGCTACCGCACAAGGTCAATATCAACTCTTTATCAATGGCGTAAAGATTGGCGATGAAGAGCTCACACCTGGTTCGACGGATTACGGTGTTCAGATAGCGGTACAAACATTCGCTGTTACAAACCTTGTAGACAAGAATGCGATCGTAATTCTCCTGGGAGATGGCTGGTTTCGCTCCATTATGGGCGCTTTCAAGCAGCCAAATAACTTCGGAACTCACGTTGCAGTACTTGCCCAATTAGAGATTACTTACGAAGATGGAAGCATTGAGATTATTGGTACTAATAAGAGTTGGCGAGTAGGTACATCTCATATAACTTCGGCAGACCTTATTCTTGGACAGAGTGAAGATCGTCGATTGATTAATTCTGCAAGTTATAAAGCAGGCTTTGATGACAGTGCTTGGGCGCAACCGGAAGAAATCTCTGTCGACGCTGTTTTAGTTTCCCAATTTGCGCCACCTGTACGCGCTACCGAAGAAATTACTCCCGTATCTATAAAGAGAATTTCCAAGGATGTACAAGTTGTAGATCTTGGCCAAAATATCAATGGTTGGATGCGTCTACTAGATCTTGGACCAGCAGGAACGCAAGTTACATTGATCCACGGTGAGGTCCTCGATGCACATGGTGATGTAACTCGCGAACACCTAATTCTTGATATGCCGCAATTTGGAAAACAAGATGCGGGCCAAGTAGATCGAGTTATCTCTGCGGGAATCGCTGGGGATTACTTCGAGCCACAATTTACAACGCATGGTTTTCAATTTATCAGCGTTCTCGGTTACCCACGAGATCTCACTATCAATGACTTGCGTGGAATCGTAGTTCATAGTGACTTGAAGAAAACTGGTTGGTTTGAATCAAATGATGCACGCCTGAATTGGTTACACGAAGCAACAGTCTGGTCACTTCGTGACAATATGTGCGATGTTCCAACTGATTGTCCAACGCGTGAGCGTGCGGGTTGGACTGGAGATTGGCAAATATTTGCACCGACTGCTGCCTATCTATTTGATGTCAATGATTTCTCACGTAAATGGTTAGCCGATGTTGTAGTTGGCCAACGTGAAGATGGCGCAGTTCCAAATATTGCACCACCTGATTTCATGGGTTCATTCAAGGGACCAATGGCAGGTATCAATGCTTCGGCCGGTTGGGGCGATGCAATAATCGCTGTGCCACTTGCAATGTATGAAGAATATGGAGATACGCGAGCTCTTGAAGAGTGCTGGGATGGAGCTCAAAAATGGATAGATTTCGGCCTGCATCGCGCTAAAACACTGCGTCATCCAGATCGTGAAAAATTGCGTCCCGTTGCAGCTGCCCATGAAGAATTCTTATGGGATTCGCCATATCACTGGGGAGAATGGCTAGAACCTGGCGTCGATGTTTCAGACTTTGGAGTTCTACTCACGGCTGATCGCTCCGATGTCGCAACTGCATATTTACATCGCTCTGCAAAGCAGATGGTCATTGCTGGAAAAATTCTTGGTAAGCCAGATTCTGTCGTGGCTTACTTTCAAAAAGTTGCAGGTAATACAAAGAACGCTTGGCAAAAAGAATTCATCACTGCAAATGGATTACTCGATCCAGATACTCAGGCTCACTATGTACGAGCCCTTGATTTTGGTTTAGTTCCTGATGAACTGCGAACAAAGTTTGTAGATCGTCTTGTAGAACTAGTGCGTGCTGCTGGAACACATTTAGGTACTGGTTTTCTTACGACTCCATACCTTTTGCCAGTCCTTGCAGATAATGGTCACCTTGATCTGGCATTTGAATTACTTTTCCAAGATACGCCACCATCATGGCTTGCAATGCGCAACCGTGGAGCAACGACTGTCTGGGAGCTATGGGAAGGCATTAACGAAGAAGGCAAAGCTTTCGCATCGCTGAATCATTACAGTAAAGGTGCAGTAATTTCATTCTTGCATCGCTACATTGCAGGCCTTGTTGCCACAAAACCTGCTTATCAAGAGTTTGTAGTAGCGCCAAAGATGCATGCAGATATCAAGAATGTAAGTACTCGCCATATTACAAAATATGGTGAAATTACAGTTGCATGGAAATTAGATGGCAAGGCATTTACATTGAATGTAACTGCGCCGCAAGGCACATCAGGCAAAGCAATATTGCCTGATGGCAGTGAGCATGTAATTAAGGTTGGAACAAATACCTTTACTTGCTAATTAGAAAGAAATGGAATGCGTACCTGAACCAAATCGGGTGCGCTTTCCTTTTGTTTCAAACCAGCCAATTGAACCTGCTGGAATTGTGATGGTTCCTGAATAGGAATTTCCATCCTTCTTCCAATCAATTGCAGCGGTGCCATAGCGTGTTTCTACGCTCGCTTTTGCCCATGTAAGTGATGCATGAGGTGTTGGAGCAAAGAGAATCTCTTCGTATCCTGGCTTTTCAATCATTGGTGAAATACCAGCAACGTTGCGATACATCCATGTTGTAACAGCGCCATATGCGTAGTGGTTGAACGAGATCATGCTGTTACCAGCATTTTCAAGATCGCCAGATTGGAATGAACCGTCAGGCAAGATTGCATCCCAGCGCTCCCACATTGATGTTGCACCGTTATTGATTTGATACAACCATCCTGGAACTTCTTCATTGAGAAGTAGCTTGTATGCAGAATCTAGATGTCCATACTTAGAAAGTGCTGGCATAACAAGTGGAGTTCCAAGGAATCCTGTTGAAATCTTGCCATTGACCTTATCAACTAGTGCTGCCAACTTACTTGCTACGGCAGTGCGCTCTGCAACTGGTGCGATTTCAAGTTCAATTGCAATTGCGCAACCTGTTGCAGTTTCAGAGACTTCTTTGCTCCATTTTGCCCATGCTGACTTCGCAACTTGATCTGCAAGCACTTTGTAATGCTTAGCATCATCAGATTTTCCGAGCACATCCGCGGCTTTTGAAAGCAGAAGTGAACTAAATGAATAGAAAGAGTTTGAAATATATGTGCTGTTGCACTTTGCTGCCCATGGCTTATCTGCTGGTGCATCTGGATCTAACCAATCACCAAATTCAAATTCGCCTTCGGGAATTAATCCATCGGGAGCACACTTGCTCTCAAGGTAATCAACCCAGCGAACCATTGAGTTATA
>WLDA01000101.1 GCA_009705025.1 Actinomycetota bacterium
CAAGGATGAAGATCATGAAAGTACTGCAAATTTCTTACGAGAACTGCAGAGAAAACGGGGTATTGCTAGAAAACCACTTCTATATATTCGAATCACTCCTTACTCACTCGCGTAATGTGAAAGTTCCAGGTCGGATTGGTAGACTTGGGGCATGTCAATCCAACCGATACGTCTCTTTGGAGATCCAGTATTGGTCACGAAGACCGCCGAAGTAATTGATTTCGATAAAGAATTGCGCACATTAGTTCAAGATCTAACCGACACCATGATTGATGCGCCAGGTGCGGGATTAGCTGCACCTCAAATCGGTGTTCCTCTACGGGTTTTTGTGTGGGATGTAGATGAAACTCTTGGACATTTGATTAATCCATCATTGGATTTGAGCGAAGAGATTCAGGAAGGTGAGGAAGGTTGTCTCTCCTTTCCCGAACTTCGCTACCCAGCTCCACGTGCTATGAGAGTCGTAGCAAAGGGTTGGAATATGTATGGAGAACCAATTAGCGTAGAAGGCTCAGAGTTACTAGCGCGAGCCATTCAACATGAAACCGATCATTTAGATGGAATTCTTTTTATCGATCGCCTTAGTGCCGAGGATAGAAAATTAGCAATGAGAGAGATACGTGAATCAGAATGGTTCAACGACAATAACGGTGCGATACCTATTATCAAAGAGTCACCTCATTCCTTATTCGGACGGAATACTTAGTGCGCATAGGCGTGGCGGCAACGCCTGCAGTTGCACTTCCATCTTTGAATTGGCTCTTAGGTAGCGAGCACGATTTAGTCACAACTATTTCAGTACCTGACAAAGCATCAGGAAGAGGAAGAGTTCTCACTCCTTCGATAGTTGCGCAATGGTCACAAGAGCATGGGATTCCTTGCCTAAAGCCGACTCAAAGCGAAGAGTTGATCGGTCACCTTGAAAAACTAGATTTAGTTATAACAATTGGCTATGGAGTAATTTTGCCGGAGAAAATCCTGGCGCTACCAAAATTTGGTTTTATAAATTTACATTTCTCTCTACTCCCGCAATACCGTGGTGCTGCACCGGTACAACGAGCTCTGCTCAATGGTGAAAGGATCACAGGGGTCACGGTATTTGGGTTAGATAAAGGTATGGATACTGGACCCATTTACGTTTCACACACTTGCGCAATTGAACCAACGTGGAGAGCGAGTGAGCTACTTGATGCGCTTTCGCAGATGGGACCACAAGCACTAGAAGAGTCGTGCGAGATGATTGCGAAAGGAGAGATTCCAAAGATTCAAGTTGGAGAATCCTCTCTCGCATCGAAAGTTTCAGTGGAGGAAGCTCGCCTAGATTTCAATCATAAGGCAATAAGAATCTCCAATCAGGTTCGCGCCTTTTATCCATCACCAAGTGCATGGACCCTATTTCGCGGCGATAAAGTAAAAATTTCGCGGTTAGGTCCAATCTCTGACACCAATAATTTGCGCGTAGGTGAGCTCGCTTTTGATGGCAAGAAACTCTCTGTTGGTTGTGGCAATAGCGAAAGTATTGAGATCGTTGAACTTACCCCAGCAGGAAAGAATGAAATGAAAGCGAGTGATTGGGCAAGAGGAGCACGCATTCTTCCAGGTGAAATCTTTGGTTGAGGCCCGTCGAAATACATTCAAGTCTCCTAAACCAGATGCCTCTCGTCTTCTCGCCTTTGATCTTCTTACTGAAGTCAATCGAAATGGTGGCTTCTCGAATCTTTTGTTGCCTCAGGCACTAACCGCCAGTTCACTGGATGAACGAGATCGATCTTTTGTCACAGAACTTCTATACGGAACGCTGCGAATGCAGGGTAAACATGACTGGGTTTTAGCCCAAATTAGTGATCGGCCATGGAATGAAGTGGATGCGGGAATCGTAGATATCGCTCGTATGGGAGTGCATCAAATACATGAGATGCGAGTACCCGATCACGCAGCAGTTGGCGCGACGGTGGAAGTGGCTCGTAAAAGAATTGGCGAATCTAAAGCGAGTTTCGTCAACGCCTTACTTAGAAATGTCACTCGAACAACAATCGAAGATTGGTTTGCTCCACTTGCATCAATGACTGATCCAGTTGAGAGATTCTCTATTCAGTACTCACACCCTCAATGGATAGTTTCGGCATATTTCGATTTGCTCAAAGATTGGGAGGCAGTGGAATCACTGCTATCAATAAACAACGTTGCAGCTAAACCAACACTCGTGTCATGGCCAGGTCGTTCTACTCGGGAAGAGTTAGTTGAACTCGGGGGAGTAGCAACGAAATTCTCTAGCTATGGCGCCCAATTCGACGGAGCGCCAGGAACACTTGAAGTCATTCGACACCGCAATGCTGGCGTGCAAGATGAAGGCTCACAGTTAGTAACAACAGTCTTTGCCTCAGCTGTATCTGATAAAAAGAATTGGTTAGATCTTTGTGCAGGACCTGGTGGCAAAGCGGCGCTTCTCTCGAGTATCGCCACTGTAGATGGAGCACAATTTACAGCTAATGAGATATCTACCCCTAGAGCGCAATTAGTAAAACAAGTTGTAGCGGGTGCGCGCGTATGGGTTGGTGACGGACGAGAGATATCTACTCATGGTGAAACTTTCGATGCGATCCTAATTGATGCACCGTGTACTGGACTAGGTGCTCTTCGGCGTCGCCCCGAAGTTCGTTGGCGTAGAACTGTCCAAGATTTACGCGAACTCACCCAATTGCAAAGAGAACTTTTAGATGGGGCATACGAAGTTCTAGAGTCAGATGGAATACTCGGATATGCAACATGTTCTCCGCATTTAGCTGAAACGCAAGTTCAAGTGATGGGTCTACTAAAAGCGCATCCGGACTTAGAACAAATACCGGTAGATGATTTTGTGCCTTCTAATTTGGAGGGTGCCACGCGCTCAGGATCAATGACTTTATGGACACATATTCACGGTACAGATGCGATGTTTCTTGCGCTCTTCCGTAAAAAAAGTGAAGTGAAACAGTAAGGTTATTTCATGGCCCGCGAAATCCGAATTACGCCATCAATTCTCAATGCTGATTTCTCGCGCCTTCAGGAAGAGATTGGAAAGATTTCTGCTGTCTCGGATCTTCTGCATTTAGATGTAATGGACAATGTATTTGTACCAAATTTTACCTTCGACTTCGATAGCGCTTCAAAGATAATCAAGGAAAGTAGTTTGGAAGTAGATGCACATTTGATGGTGGCCGATGTGGACCACATTGCACCTGATTATGCGCAAGCAGGATGTGCAAGTGTGACCATCCACGCTGAAGCAACAAAGGACATCGTAGGAACATTACGTGAAATAAGAAAAGTCGGCTCTCGATCAGGTTTAGCGCTCAAACCTGCTTCTCAAATTGAAGATTATGTTGATGTTATTGATGAAGTGGATATGTTTTTGATTATGACTGTTGAACCAGGATTTGGTGGCCAAAAATTCATGACCGATATGCTGAGCAAAATTTCACGCACTCGCGCGATTATTGGTTCTAGACCTATATGGTTGCAAGTAGATGGCGGGATTTCACTGCAGACTATTGAAATAGCGGCAGATGCAGGTGCTGATACTTTTGTCGCCGGTAGCGCTGTATTTAGTGCTCAAGATCCAGCCGCAATGGTCGCCTCATTGCGAGAACTCGCATGCAAATCTTGATAGTCCTTCTTGCAATCTCACCCAATAATGGTCAATGTAAGTGGGTTCTCCTCTAGTAAAGTAGGTCTATGAAAACTTTTGAATCGCTCTGGGCCGAGTTGTCGCAGTTGGCAATAGAGCGTCCCGAAGGTTCGGGCACTGTAGCTGCGCTAGATGCAGGTATTCACTCTATAGGTAAAAAAATTATTGAAGAAGCAGGCGAAGTCTGGTTAGCAGCGGAACATGAAAGTGATGATGCGCTAGCAGAGGAGATAAGCCAACTTTTGTACCATGTGCAAACTCTGATGATTGCTCGTGGCCTTTCACTCGACAATGTTTATAAGTACCTATAGGAGATCCCATGTTACGAATTGCAATCCCGAACAAAGGTTCTCTCTCCGATGATTCAATAGCGATACTTAAAGAAGCCGGTTATCGCCAGAGAAGTGATAGCCGTGATTTAGTTCTATTAGATAATGACAATGGTGTTGAGTTTTACTATTTACGCCCACGAGATATCGC
>WLDA01000102.1 GCA_009705025.1 Actinomycetota bacterium
CGATTAGCGTCAGAATCAATGTGTGAAATTAAAGCGATCAGTTCTTCCTGACTCATAAGATTTGCAGGACTGTGATCTCTGCCCGTTGGAACATAATGGAATGCTGCTTTGACCTTCGAGATATCCGTGCCACTCAACTCTGCCCACGCTAGGCGATACATCGCTAACTGCACTGCAGCGGATTCGCCAAGTTCTGTTGAACCTGTCTTCCAGTCAACGACTATGTATCCATCTCCGTCACGATAAATGGCATCAATTCGTCCGCGAATCAAAACTCCTGATACAACTGTTTCAAATGGAACTTCCACATTTGTTGGAACCTTCGTTGCCCAATGGCTAGCCAACCAAGCTTTTTTGAGATCTTCTAGCTTTGAATCATCATCAAGTGGATCTAGATAATCCATATAGTCATCGCCCATAAGTGTTGGGGCTTCGCTAAATTGTTTTTCAACCCATAAGTGAAAAGCTGTTCCGCGCCGTGAATACTGATCTTGTCCGCGCGGCATTGGACGGCGGATATTGAGTGCTAATTCCTCTGGATTTGCATGCAATGCAACAAGTGCCGACGTTGAAAGTTTTGTAGGTAGCAAGACAGTGAGCTGCGAATTAGATTTTTCGCCGAGTTCTGCAATCAGCGCTTTTGCATCGGAGATCCACGAATCAATCTCTTCATCATCACTTGTACTAAGTGCATGCGGCTTCGCTGATTGGACTATGGCAATCTCTTCTTCAAATTGTGCACGTCGCTCACCAAGTCGATCATGTGGCCATTCTTGGCTCTCGACTTCTCCAGGATTTGTTATACCTTTTGGTGGAGTTTCTAATTCACTAAGAACCTTGCCGTTTTCTTCAAGTGCAACACTGTGAACCCATGTGTAAACATCACTTGGTGCAACTGCATGCTTTCCAGTGCGCCAAACCGAAGTTGTGCATAGCAGATGCGTCTTTGCGCGAGTTACAGCAACGTAGGCAAGGCGAATCTCTTCGCGACGCTTGATTTGACTTGCACATGCTTTAGAAAAAGCTTCAATAGCTTCTTCTGCTTGCTTCTTCTCTGTCATTCCTGCAACGCTAAAACGGGGTAGTTCCTCACGGTCGCCACGTAATGGGAATGGAATATGCGCTTCACTTGTAAGCCAATTCTCAGGGCTTTGAGTATTTACTGACGGAAAATTTCCAGTGGCAAGTCCGGGAATTGCGACAACGCTCCATTCGGCACCTTTTGCCATATGCACAGTAAGAATTTGTACAACATCACTTCGAACATCAGGTGCACCAATTTTTAGCCCGCCCTCTTCTTTCGATGCAACATCGAGCCACTCCAAGAATTCGCGAGCATTGCCGCCTGCTCGCTCATATTTTGAAGCTTCATCAAGGAAGCGATCTAAGTGTCTGCGTCCAGTTTGAGAACCATCGCGAAGTGATACTTCACTTTCAATGGTTAGGTATTCTTCAATTTCAACAATCAAATCTGTTATCTGTCCACCTGCGCGGCCACGTAATCTGCGCAAATCTGCCGCAAAACGAAGCATGCGCTCATAGCCAACAGCAGAGAAATAATTCTTTGGCGCACTAGATATTTCATCAAGTGCATCAATAATCGAACCAGCAAATTGATCTTCACTATCAATCTGATCTGGATTTCCTTCTTCGATTACCTTTACTAAGTACCTTGAACCAGTCTTGAGCGCACGTGAGCGATCTTTTGCATATTTTCCAAGTCCTGCAATATCGAATGCACCTAGGTTCATACGAGGACCGGTTAGATGACGCATCAAGGAAGCACCGGAATCTGGATCAGAGATAACTTTCATAAGAGCGACAATGTCGGCAATTTCTGGAATATGAATAAGTCCACCGACTCCAATTACTTCTACTGGAATCTTTCGTGCACGCAGCGCCGATTCTATTTCTGGTATCTGTTTGCGATTTCGAACCAAGACTGCAAATGTAGATCGCTTCTTCTCGGGAACTAGAGCGCGCGCAGGATCTTTCCAGAGTGGTTCAAAGTAATCAGCAATGGCTTCTGCCTCTAGATCCATATTTTCGAATACACCCACTGCTAATTCGCCTGGACCTGCGCCATCGCGGGCATCGAGCATGAGAACTTCTTGGCCACCATCTTCTTTTATCTTCTCTGAAATAAGATTTGCCGCTTTGAGAATAATTACATCGTTTCTAAAAGTGGTAGGCAATACAAACTTTGATTCACCTTTTTGATGAGGCATCTTTGGGAAATATTCTGCGAAAGAATCCATAGTTCCAGCAGATGCACCTCGCCATGTATAAATTGCTTGGCTGGGATCTCCCACTGCCATAACAGGGTGACCATTTCCAAAGAGCGCTGAGAGCATTCGTAGTTGGGATTGCGATGTATCTTGATATTCATCGAGAAGAACTACTTTGTAATTCTTACGCTCAATCTCCCCAACATCTGAAAATTTTGTAGCGATGTCGGCCGCAATTGCCATTTGGTCATCGAATGAGAGTTCTCCCGCAGCTTTTCGACGATCAAGGAATGCCTGCACCATAGGCAAAATAGAATTTCGTTGTTCCATAATTTTGCGAACACTTGAGCCATTACTTGTTGCAGCAAAATCAAATGGTAAGAGTGCTTCAAGCATTGCATCATCGGCTGCGCGTATTTGATCAATAGTTACTTTATGTTCCAATATTTGCTTAGCAAGACCAATAACATCTTTGATTATTGTGCTCGCTTTACTTGTGCTTCTAAATTCATCATCGTGCCAATTACGCACGACATCGGAGGCAATCTGCCAAATTTCTGCCTCACCTAATGGATCTGCATCGGTGTCGATACCTAAGCGAATTGAATGCTCACTTAGTAATTTGCCTGCATAAGAATGATAAGTAGTAATTGTCGGATTAGATATTGATTCCCGAGTGTATAAACCAGCCTCTTCTAATTGCGAAAGGCGTCGGCGCACACGAAGCGATAATTCACCAGCTGCTTTACGCGTGAATGTAAGCCCCAAAATTTCATCAGGTTCAACAATTCCGTTTGCAACTAAGTACAGAACTCGGTTGCTCATTGTCTCTGTTTTGCCAGAGCCTGCGCCAGCAATGATGACGGCAGGTTCTAACGGGTTGGTAACAATAGAAATGATTTTGCTTTGCTCTTTTGTCAGTGGATTTATTCCGTCATCAACTATTTGTAGAGCCGCAATGATTTGTTCAGGAGATTTTTTTATCATTCGATCACCGACTTGCCATCACTTTGTGCAGGGCACGATGTTCGAACAGGGCAACCTGAACATTTCTCATTGACTGTTGCTAAAAATGTTGAAGCGCCCATACCTTCGGCGATTTTTTTGATTTCAATTTCAAATGATTCAGCATTGATTACACCTTGCTTGCGCGTCTTTATTTTTGGTTCTTTTGATGCTGAATTAGCTAAATAAACAAGTTCAGCCCCCGTCGTTGTCGTGCTATCAGTAATCTTGCTAAAGCCGCCTTTGATTGCACCTAATTGGTAGGCGGCTAATTGCATATTCTCATCGGAGCCTTTATCAGGGATCATGGTATGTCCAGTTTTGAAATCAACAATATAGAGATTCTCATCTAAATCGATTTCAATTCTGTCGGCATTTCCATGTAAGCGAGCACGACCAATTTCGACGGTAAATGAAGTTTCAACCGCTAGCACTTTACGTGGTGAAACTGCGTGATAATGAACAAAGCGAGTAATCATCTTTGATGCTTCTTCTAAAGAAGTTTTTCCAACCCAGCCTTCATCAGGGTCAATAAGTTTCCACGAAGCTTTGAGTAAATCAATAAGGTCTGCTTCACTTTTACTTGGATCGGTATGCACCTTTGCTGCAAATGCGTGAATTGCCGAACCTAAAATTTGCGCAGTGCTATCACCATTTGATCCACCATTGCTTTGTAAGAACCACTTGAGAGCGCACTCCTTATATGTATCTAGTGCACTAGGAGATACTGAAACTAGTTCCTTAGGATCGACAACTGGAAGATTGCTACTTCGCTCTACAGCGCCAACCCAGTTTTGCGGATTAGCAACGTGTATTCCTTCATCCGATAATTTCTTGAGCAGGGCTGCTGCTTCATCTTTCTTATCGCCAGATAATTGCGTGCGCAGCGCAGATACCAATGCAGGAACCGTAA
>WLDA01000103.1 GCA_009705025.1 Actinomycetota bacterium
AGGAATTTTCCAGCATCTGTTGTGAGATCAAAACCATCCCATTCATTTTCTGGTGTGCGGCCCAATTCTTTGCGCAATACATTGATTTGTTCATTAGACATCTGCGCTGAGTGATTACGTGGGTCTCCTGCCATCGGCAGCCCCCAACCCTTTACTGTGTAAGCAAATACAACACTTGGACGAGTGGTCTCTGCATCGCATTCTTGAAAAGTTTCAACAAGGGATTCAATATTGTGGCCACCAAGGTCGCTTAGGATTTCAAAAAGTTCGCTATCGCTGTATCGCTTGAGGTGTTCTTCGACTCCCTTTGGTGCGCCATCTAGAAAACGTGCACGTAGCTCTTCAATCTTTTGACCATACAAAGATTGGTATTGCTCGTTTGGAATATCGTCAAACCATTGTTTGAACGCTTCACTGCCGGCAACTGCGAAAGCTTTCTTGAGTTTAGAACCATATTTGACTTCAGCTACATGCCAACCAGCTGCTTCAAATTGTGCGCGCCATTGCGCGATGCGAATACCTGGAATTACGCGGTCCAATGATTGACGATTGAAGTCGACAACCCACATAACATTTCCAACACCATCTGTTGCAGGATCTGCTACCGCCTCCCAAATGTTTCCTTCATCTAACTCGGCATCACCAATGAGGGCGATAAAGCGTGAGTGAGGGCGTGCACCAAAATGAGCATCAACATAGCGACGAGTAACTCCGGCAAATAGTGGAGCAGCAGCGCCTAGGCCAACAGAGCCGGTTGAAAAATCAACAGTGTCTGGATCCTTAGTACGTGATGGATAACTTTGAAGACCACCAGCGCTGCGAAGTGATGTGAGGTACTTCTTATCTAAGTTTCCAAGCAAGTATTGAATTGAGTGAAATACAGGAGATGAGTGGGGCTTCACACTTACTCGATCGTTGGCATCTAGATGATGAAAATATAGTGAAGTCAATATTGAGATCATCGAAGCACTAGATGCTTGATGCCCTCCTACTTTGATTCCATCTGTATTTGGGCGATCATGGTTTGCATAATCAATCATGCGAACAGTGAGCCAAAGAGTACGAGTTTGAATCTCTTCTAGAAGTGCTAAATCTTTTTCAGAAATACCCATGATTATTTGAGCTCTTTGCGCACCGCTACAACTAGTGCCTCATAGTCAGCCGGAGTGTTGTATAGCTGGCCTGAGATACGCATGAAATATTGATTACATGCTGTCGTAATAGGTACTTCGATTTTATGTACTTCTGCGAAACGACGCTGTAGCGCAATGCAACCATCTCTGCCGCCGTCCATTTTGTGAAGAGGAATAACACCTAGCGGTAACTCTTCCTCGCGTAATTCATCTTTACCAACACCTAGTTCGGCCATAACTAAATCACGGCCATAACGCATGCGAGCTGTATTTGCTGCGCGCACCCTCTTCCATCCAATTGCAGAATAAAAATCAATTGCGGCAGGGGCAGCAAGCCATGCGCTGAGGTCAACTGTTCCAAGCATGTCCCATGGCAGTGGATAATTTTCATGATCTTGCCAAGAAACAATCAGTGGACGCATTGCTCCATGCCAGCGGACGGCAACTCTATAAACACCGCAACCAAGTGGAGCAGATGCCCACTTGTGAAGATTGCCAAACCAGAAGTCTGCATCCAACTTATCAAGATCTAATTCAAAGTTTCCTGGAGTGTGGGACGCATCAATAGCAATTGCAACACCGCGTTCACGACAAAGATCACTGAGTGCCTGAACTGGAAATGTGCGAGCTGTTGCAGAAGTTACATGGTCAACTACAAACATTCGTGTGCGCGGCGTTAGTGCTGCCTCAACGAGAGCCACAACTTCTTCATCGGTTGCAAGACGTGGTACAACTACTTCAATCATTTTTCCGCCAGCTGCTTCAACCGCGCGCTTTACCGCATACATCACTGCGCCGTACTCATGATCGAGGACTATTGCTTCATCGCCTGCTTTGAAGGGAAATCCACGCATTGTTGTACTTGCTGCCTCAGTCGTATTACGAACCAAAGTGATCTGTTCTGGCTTTTGATTTAGAAATGTTGCAACTTTCGCGCGAGCATCTTGAACTTCATTCATTGCATTTCGGGCAAAAAATTTCACTGTATTAAGTTGAACTCGATCTTGAATCGCACGCTGTGCTTCTTGCACAATAGTTGGCACGGAGCCAAAGGATCCATGATTACAGTGATGAACGCCCTCTTCTAACTTCCATGCTGACTTATATTCTTGAAGATCAAACTCCATGACTATCCCTTCACAATTCCAGCAGAAAGTCCCGAGATCATGAACTTGGACATCAATCCAAACATCACAACTGTTGGGATAATTCCGATCATGACAGATGCGGCAAGACCGCCCCATTCAATGTAATAGGCACCAACGAATGAGCGCTCTGCAACTGGGAATGTCTTATTGGCATCAGAGTCAATGAGAACCATCGCCAAGAAGAGTTCGTTCCAGCACTGAACAAATGCAAAGATGAATGTTGCAGCAATTCCAGGAAGTGCAACTGGGAATACAACACGGAAGAGTGCGGTGAAGCGGTTGCAACCATCGATTAGAGCTGCTTCATCTAGTTCAGGTGGGATTCTCTGCAAGAAACCTCTAAGCATGATTGTTGCAAAAGGAACCATGCCGCCTACATAACAGAATATGAGTGCGATAAGGGTATTGAGCAAGTGAACTTTGCTTAGCAATAAATAAAGTGGTGCTAGCGCAATAAGTCCAGGGATCATCTGGGTTACTAGAAAGACCAACATGATTTGTGACTTGCCCTTGAATTTATAGCGAGCAAGGGCATATGCGCCAAGCATTCCAATAAAGATCACGAATGCTGAGGCAGCAAATGAGACTATAAAGCTGTTTCGGATATATGTTCCAAATGCATATTGATTAAAGAGCGTGCGATAACTATCTAGGGTCGAGTTTGCATGCGGGTAATAAAACTTCTTAGTTACTTCACGTACGGGACGTATTGAAGTCAAAAACATCCAATAGAGTGGAAATATTGTAAAAACTAGCCAGATTGCTAGAACGGAAAATTTAGTTGCTTTACCTAGTGTCTTAAACATCTCTTATGCCTCCGACTCTGCTTCGAGGCGGGTAGCCAAGAGGTAAAAAACAGTGAAAATAAATAGAACTCCAAGCATTAGTAAGCCCAAAGCTGAACCACTACCCCAGTCTTGATCGTACGTAATCTTTTGTACTAACCACGATGAAAGAATGTGAGTTTGTTGATTTGGGCCGCCACTGGTCATACCAAAAATAATGTCAGGGAAGTTAGTGATCCAGATGATTCGAAGCAAAATAATCAGAATCAGAGTGGAGCGAATAAAAGGAATTACTACGAGAAAGAGTGACTTTGCTTTTCCACAGCCATCAAGTTCGGCAGCTTCTAAAATCTCATTAGGCACACCCTGAAGTGCTGCCAAAATCATAATTACGAAAAACGTTACGCCATACCAAATATTTGCAATGATAACTGCAGCCATCGCCCAGTTTGCATTTGATAGCCAAGGAATTGGGGTTTCAATGAGACCCAGCTTGAGCATCATGTCATTGAGAACGCCTAAGTTATCGTCGAATATCCATTTCCAAACAAGTCCCATAAGAAAACCTGAGAGAGCCCACGGAATGAAGATAATGCCTTGATATAGCCCTGAAAATTTGAACTTTGATTTTAGATAGAGAGCCAATCCAAATCCGATAAAAAATTGAAAGAAGAGTGAAACTGATACCCATAAAACTGTGTTTTGAATAATTCGACGAAATGCTAAATCTTTGAATATTCCTCGAAAATTCTCGAATCCATTATAAAAAATATTACTTTGATCGAAAAGTTTGTAATTTTTGAAAGACATATTCGCAGTTGCAAAAACTGGGTAATAAATAAAAATCGCTACCATGACGAGTGCCGGCAATAAGAACCAGAGTGGCGCAAGAATATTTTGAGCTTTCTTTCCATCTTTACGCTCTAACTTATGTACCGAGGCCGCCATTGCGGTATTTCTCCTGTCGCTAATTATTGAGAAACGATGTAGCGCGAACGGTGGCTAACTCATGAAGAGCTAGCCACCGTCCATAAACGCCTGAACTACTTATTCAGTGCTTATTACTACTTTA
>WLDA01000104.1 GCA_009705025.1 Actinomycetota bacterium
CCAGATGATGTTCGCTTAGTTCTCATTGATCCAAAGCGCGTAGAACTCACAGCGTATGAAGGCATACCGCACCTCATCACACCAATTATTACTAATCCAAAAAAGGCATCGGATGCACTCACATGGGTAGTACGCGAAATGGATCTGCGTTATGAAGATCTCTCTACATTTGGCTTTAGACATATTGATGATTTCAATAAAGCTGTACGTGCCGGAAAAGTCATAGTTCCACCAGGAAGTGATCGCACTGTTGAGCCGTATCCATACCTCTTAGTCATTATTGATGAGCTTGCAGATTTGATGATGGTTGCAGCGAAAGAAGTTGAAGAATCAGTCGTTCGTATTACGCAATTAGCTCGCTCTGCGGGTATCCACTTAGTACTTGCAACACAGCGACCTTCAGTCGATGTTGTAACTGGTTTGATCAAAGCAAACGTTCCTTCACGACTTTCATTTGCAACTAGCTCACTAGCCGATAGCCGCGTTATTTTAGATAGTCCAGGAGCCGAAAAATTAGTTGGCCAAGGTGATGGTCTATTTATTCCAATGGGTGCCAGCCGCGCAATTCGTATTCAAGGTGCATATGTGTCTGAGCGAGAGATTGAAGCAGTGACTTCACATGTAAAGAAACAACTCTCACCTAGATATCGAGACGATGTCACCGTTGCCCCAAAGAATAACAAAATGGTAGATAAAGAAATTGGTGATGATTTAGATTTGTTACTCCAAGCTGTGGAATTAGTTGTTGGTACACAATTTGGATCTACATCTATGTTGCAAAGAAAGTTACGAGTTGGCTTTGCAAAAGCTGGGCGTCTCATGGATTTGATGGAATCTCGTGGAATTGTTGGGCCGTCGGAAGGCTCTAAAGCGCGCACCGTGATGGTCAAGCCAGATGAACTAGATTCTGTACTTGCAACGTTGAGTGACTAGCAAGTTATTCTCAGAAACACGTCCCCCAATTGGTCATCTTTAGGGGTGATATCACTTTCTTCTAGGCGCTAGGGCTATTGCTAACCCCATGGCCGTTCTACACTTAGCACTCACCCTTTCCCAATTGTTGTGAGGTTTACATGTCACTCGGTTCAGTAATTAGCGCATCGCGCAATGCTGCCGGCATGTCTATAGATCAGTTGGCAGAAGTAACCAGTGTGCGCCCAGGATTACTGCGCGAAATGGAAAATGATAATTTCGTCAATTGCGGCGGCGAGACTTATGCCCGTGGGCACCTACGAAATATTGCAGTTGCGCTCAAAGTAAATCCAGAAACTTTTCTCTCGCTCTATATAGAAGAGCAGTCTGTAGAACATCGCAAAATTCAAGATCTTCTCACTGAAACCAATGTTATGAGACCGCCAAAAGAGAAGAATAATGTTTCATGGAAATCTCTAGCGACAATTTCACTTGCATGCATTGTGGTTGCAGGAGTAGCTCAAATCGTTATTTCAAATTCAAAAACTGTCACTGTTGAACTAATGCGTCCAACACCATCACCATCAGTTTCTCCTTCAGAGAGTGCACCTTCAGTTGAGTCAGCCTCTCCATCTGCAAATTCTAAACCAGTAGAAGTCGCAATGACTGGAGCGATCGTAGTTGAGATCACTGCTAGCCGCGGAAAGAGTTGGATTTTTGCAAATGATGCCACTGGGAAAACACTCTTTAGTGGTCAAATACAACTCGGTTCAACTCGCACAATTGCAAGTGATGCCATCATTAGTCTTCGAATAGGAAATGCAGGAGCCTTGGATTTGACTGTCAATGGCAAAAAAATGGACTCGTTAGGGGCAAATGGAGAGGTAGTAAACCTTTCCTTCGACGAAAATTCCTAGATTGAGAATGACAAGCACTATCCCGCGATAAGATTTGTTCAATGAAACGCACGGTTGCAGTTGTCACAATGGGCTGTGCTCGCAATGAAGTCGACTCTGAAGAATTAGCTGGCCGCTTAGCTGCCGATGGATGGACACTTGTCGATGATGTTGAATTAGCAGAGGTAGCTCTTGTAAACACCTGTGGATTTATCGAATCAGCAAAGAAAGATTCAATTGACGCACTCCTTGAGGCAAATTCACTCAAAGGACATGGTGTTACTCGCGCAGTTGTTGCCGTTGGTTGTATGGCCGAGCGTTATGGCCAAGAACTAGCAAAGGCACTTCCTGAAGCAGATGCAATTTTAGGTTTTGACGATTACAAAGATATTTCTGCACGATTGCAATCAATCATGGCTGGTAATTCGCACACTCCACATGTTCCTCGAGATCGCCGATCACTATTGCCGATTGCTCCAGTAGATCGAGCAGCTGTTCGCGACGAAGAGTTTCAATCGGCCTTAGGAGCCGGTGGTTCTCTTCTTCGCAAACGTTTAGGTAATGCTCCATGGGCACCGCTAAAAATTGCGTCAGGCTGTGATCGTCGCTGTTCTTTCTGCGCTATCCCATATTTCCGTGGTGCATTTGTTTCACGCCGCCCAACAGAAATATTGGATGAAGCGCGTTGGTTATCTACTAATGGCGTCAGTGAACTCTTCTTAGTCAGTGAAAATACAACCTCATATGGAAAAGATCTTGGCGATCTGACATTGATGGAAAAGTTATTGCCAGATTTTGCAGAAATTCCTGGAGTAGAACTCATTCGACTTTCATATTTGCAGCCCGCTGAAATGCGTCCATCACTATTGCAAGCGATGATTTCGACTCCAAAGGTTGCACCGTATTTTGATCTTTCCTTCCAGCACACGAGTGCAACAGTGTTGCGCCGTATGCGCCGATTTGGCGATAGTGAAAAATTCCTTCATCTCATTGCTCAAATTCGCGCACTCTCACCAGAGGCTGGAATTAGATCGAACTTTATTGTTGGTTTCCCGGGGGAGACACAGGAAGATTTCGATGATCTAGCAAACTTCATTACACAGGCAAAATTAGATGCCGTTGGAATCTTTGGTTATTCCGATGAAGATGACACCGAAGCGCTGAAATTGGAAGACAAAGTTGCTCCAGAAGTAATTGCCCAACGAGTCGAAACACTTTCATCCCTTGCCGATGAAATGGTCTCACTACGTGCTCAAGCACGAATAGGTGAAACCGTGCGAGTCCTCATTGAAGATGCCGAATTGCAAGAGGGAAGAGCGGCCCATCAGGGCCCAGAAGTCGATGGCACAACTTCATTTATCGGAACAAGTTTTGCAGTTGGCCAGTACGTTGATGCAGTGATTATTGATTCAATGGGTGCAGATTTGGTTGCGCAAGCAAAATGAATCTTCCAGGATTTGTAACTCCAAATTTCATAACAGTTACTCGTTTATTGCTCGTCCCTTGTGGCGTTTACACGTTATTCAAAAATGGTGGAGATGATTCGACTTGGCAAATTATTTCCTGGTTTATTTTCTTCTTCTTAGGTTTATCCGATATTTTGGATGGAAATCTTGCACGCAGTAGAAATTCAATTACTGAGTTCGGAAAATTCTTAGATCCAGTCGCCGATAAAGTAATGATTGGCGCTGCAATGATTTCACTTTCAATTCTGGGCAGAATGCCTTGGTGGATCACCATCGTCATTATGGGACGCGAAGTTGGAATAACCCTGCTTCGCCTTGCAATTATTCGCCGAGGCGTCATTGCTGCCAATAAAGGTGGAAAAATCAAAGCGACCTTCCAGAGCTTTGGTGTTGGTTTCTATGTTCTACCTTTGCCAACTTGGCTCTTCTGGTTCCGAGATGGCTTTATGGCAATAGCTATAGTTCTAACTATCGTTACAGGTGCTTATTATGTAAAATCAGCATTTGGTAGACCAAGTGGCCATAAATGAAAGAGTGCACACATGACGCTAGCTTCTGAAATTGCATCGCTAGTAGAAGATGCTATTAATGTGTTGCGCGAAAAAGGTGAAACTCTTTCTACCGCTGAATCACTTACTGCAGGATCTTTGAGTTCTGCAATCACATCAATTCCTGGATCATCCGATGTTTTTCTAGGTGGAATAACCGCGTATCAAAGCTCAATCAAAGCGTCGCACTTAGGTGTCAGTGAAGAACTAATCGCAAAGCACACTGTCTTTAGTGAAGAAGTTGCAATCGCAATGGCGAAAGGCGCACTCAAAAGTTTTGGTTCAACATGGGCAATATCAACTACC
>WLDA01000105.1 GCA_009705025.1 Actinomycetota bacterium
CTAGGTCTGCCATTACTTGCGACAAATGATTTGCACTACACATTCAATGCCGATGCTCCTTCTCACGAAGCGCTGCTCTGCGTGCAATCTGGTTCAACATTGGCAGACCCTAAGCGATTCAAATTCGATAATGACGAGTTCTATCTCAAGACTCCTGCGCAGATGCGAGAACTATTCAAAGAATTGCCAGAAGCTTGCGATAACACATTACTTATTGCACAGCGTTGTGATGTAAAACTTCGTGAAGGCGAAAATTTACTTCCGCAGTTCACAGTCCCTCAAGGGGAGAGCGAAGATTCATGGCTCGTTAAAGAATCAGAACGTGGACTTATATGGCGCCTTGGTGAAAACGTTCCACAGGAATATAAAGATCGTCTCTCCTATGAACTTGGCGTCATGGAGAAAATGGGATTTCCTGGTTACTTCCTTGTTGTCGCTGACTTAGTTGCACATGCTAAAAAAGTTGGAATTCGTGTTGGCCCAGGTCGTGGTTCTGCTGCGGGTTCACTTGTTGCATATGCACTAGGAATTACTGGACTTGATCCACTCGTGCACGGCTTACTTTTTGAGCGCTTCTTGAATCCAGAACGTATCTCTATGCCAGATATTGACTTGGACTTCGATGAACGCAGACGCAGCGAAATGATTCGATATGCAACAGAGAAGTATGGCGAAGATCGAGTTGCTCAGATCATTACGTATGGCACTATCAAATCAAAGCAAGCGCTAAAAGATTCAACTCGAGTTCTTGGATATCCGTATGTCATCGGTGAGAAATTAACAAAGGCCTTACCACCATCAGTGATGGGTAAAGATATTTCTCTGTCAGGTGTTTTTGATCCTAAAGATGAGCGATATTCCGAAGCTGGCGAATTTAGAACTCTCTATGACACCGATCCAGATTCAAAGCGAGTTGTAGATACTGCCCGAGGACTTGAAGGTCTGAAGCGACAATGGGGAGTACACGCAGCAGGTGTGATTCTTTCGCGTGAGCCATTACTTGATGTCATCCCGATTCATCGACGTGAAGCAGATGGCGCAATCATTACTCAATTCGATATGGGTGCGTGCGAATCAATCGGTCTGCTCAAGATGGACTTTCTTGGACTTCGAAACTTATCTGTACTCGATGATTGTTTACTCAATATCAAAGCAAACCAAGGAATTGATGTTGTGCTGGAAGATCTCACCCTTGATGATCTAAAGACATATCAACTCTTATCTCGTGGTGACACATTGGGTGTTTTCCAACTCGATGGCGGACCGATGCGTGCATTGCTGCGTTCCCTCTCACCAGATTCTTTCCAAGATATTTCCGCCGTTATCGCTTTGTATCGCCCAGGACCAATGGGTGAAAATGCCCACAATAACTATGCAGATCGCAAAAATGGTCGAAAGCCAGTTGAACCAATTCATCCAGAGTTACACAAACCACTTGATGAAATTTTGGGCGATACATACGGACTCATTGTGTATCAAGAGCAAGTTATGGCGATTGCTCAAAAAGTTGCTGGCTTCTCACTTGGTCGCGCGGATCTATTGCGTAAGGCTATGGGTAAGAAAAATAAGGAAATTCTAGATAAGGAATATGTTCCATTTGAAGCTGGCATGAAAGAGAATGGTTTCTCTAACGCAGCTATTACTCGCTTATGGGAAGTTCTGATTCCATTCTCTGACTATGCATTCAACCGTGCACATAGTGCGGGTTACGGAATGGTTTCTTATTGGACTGCTTACCTCAAAGCTAACTACCCAACTGAATATATGGCAGCACTTCTAACAAGTGTTCGCGACGATAAAGATAAGTCAGCCCTTTACCTAAGTGAATGTCGTCGTATGGGAATTCAAGTCTTACCACCCGATGTCAATGAATCAGATGCCGAGTACACGCCTCGCGGTAAAGATATTCGATTTGGACTCGCAGCTATTCGAAATGTAGGAGAAGGCGTTGTTGCATCCATAAAGAGTTCTCGTGATGCAAAAGGGCGCTACATATCATTCGGTGATTTCTTGGCAAAAGTGGATGCATCTGTATGCAATAAGAAAACTATTGAATCACTCATCAAAGCTGGAGCATTTGGTTCACTCGGCGCTACACGCAAGGGTTTGATGTCTATCTATCTAGAAGCAATTGATTCCATCATTGAGACAAAAAGAGCTGAAGCAATCGGACAATTCGATCTCTTTGGAGGCGAAACCGTAAGTGCTGTAGCAGGTTTAGATATTGAGATCCCAACTGGCGAATGGGAGAAAGCAATGTTGCTAAGTTACGAGAGAGAAATGCTCGGACTCTATGTATCTGATCATCCGCTACTTGGTGTCGAACACATATTGCGCGCGAATACAGATATGACAATTAGTGAATTAGTCGAAGAAGGTGCGACTCACGAATCGATGGTTACTGTTGGGGGATTGATCACCAGCGTTACTCGCAAAGTCACGCGTCAAGGTGCCTCATGGGCTGTTGTAACGATCGAAGATCTCGAAGGTTCCGTTGAGGCACTCTTTTTCTCAAAGACATATAACCAATATTCAATGTCACTGACGGAAGATCGCATTGTGACTATTCGTGGTCGAGTAGATCGTCGCGAAGAACAACTTCGCTTCACTGCTGTTGAAATGACAATGCCTGATATCTCCCGCGGTCCTGTTGGCCCACTTGTTATTTCAATGCCTATCAATCAATGCACGCCACCAATCGTTGAACGGATGAAAGAGATTTTGCGAACCCACCCGGGAAAGCGAGAAGTTCACCTCTATCTCGATGACAATGGCGCAAAGACAATAATGAAGGTCGATGCCCTCGTTACTGCATCTCCTAGTTTGAGCGCTGATCTCAAATCGATTTTGGGTCCAGCCTGCCTCGTCACGGTTTAATTGCACGCAAGGCATTAATACCAAGCTCTACAATAAGCCAATGATTCGTACCGTTGACCTACGCGGACGCTCGCTATCCAAATTTGAATATCAAAGTGCGCTACCTCGCGCATCTATGGATGTTGCTCAAGCTATGGAATTAATTCAACCAATTTTGCATCGCGTTAAGAATGGAAATGAGTCTGATCTTTTAGCACTTGCTCAAGAATTTGATGGAGTTCTACCTCCATCGATTCGTGTTCCTCAGTCAGCATTAGATGCAGCTTTAGCTCAATTAGATCCAAAGATTCGCACTGCATTAGAAGTATCAGCTGCGCGTATTACTAAAGTCCATAATGATCAGCGCCGAAGCGATAGCACGACAACTGTTGTCGATGGCGGAAGCGTTACAGAACGATGGGTACCAGTCGATCGAGTTGGGCTCTATGTTCCAGGTGGCCGCGCTGTGTATCCAAGTTCAGTATTGATGAATGTTATTCCTGCACAAATTGCAGGCGTAGCGAGCATTGCAGTTGCTTCACCCCCACAAAAAGAATTTGGTGGCTTGCCGCATCCGACAATATTGGCAGCATGTGCACTGCTTGGAATTACTGAAGTATTTGCTATTGGGGGAGCGCAAGCAATTGCACTTTTTGCATATGGAATGAAGGGCGTTTGCGATAAATGTGACATGGTCACCGGACCAGGAAATATTTATGTTGCAGCGGCTAAGAGAGCACTTCGCGGAATCGTTGGAATTGATTCAGAGGCAGGACCAACGGAAATAGCAATTCTTGCTGATTCATCGGCTTTAGCTGGCGAAGTTGCAGCAGATCTCATTAGCCAAGCAGAACATGACACGATTGCCGCTGCAATACTGGTTACAGATTCTCAAGAACTTGCCACTGCCGTAGAAAAAGAATTAGCAACGCGTGTTCCACGCACAAAACATTCTGAGCGAATTACTACAGCGCTTAGCGGTATTCAATCAGCGATAGTTCTCGTTGATTCAGTTGCGCAAGGAATTGATGTTGTAAACGCTTATGCAGCTGAACACTTAGAGATTCAAACTCGTGACGCGCAGACTGTTGCAACCAAGATTCGCAATGCTGGAGCAGTATTTATCGGACGTTTTTCTCCAGTGTCACTCGGTGATTATTCTGCAGGATCAAATCACGTCTTACCGACAGGTGGATGTGCGTGTC
>WLDA01000106.1 GCA_009705025.1 Actinomycetota bacterium
GCACTCTAATCTTTACGGTATTCTTACGCCTGCACTATTGGGGTATGGGGTAATTGGCAGCCCTGCTGATTCTGGTTCAGTAAGTCTAGGTTCGAGTCCTGGTACCCCAGCGAAAGCGAAGTACAACTACATATCGTTCTAGGAAATTATTTCTAAGTATGTAATCACTTTACGTATGAAGATCTATGGCCCCGTCGTCTAGCGGCCTAGGACTCTGGCTTCTCAAGTCAGCTACGAGGGTTCGAATCCCTTCGGGGCTACCAACGAAATCTCTTATCTCGTACGTGTGCGAGATAAGAGATTTTTTTATCCAGCCATCTCCATCGACCACTCATCATCCATGGAATCTAGAAGCGGTAGCGGTTTTTTATCTTTACTCTCAACTTGCACGTACGTAAATGCCTCTTTGCCACTAATCGTTTTTAGTTTAGATAATTTCACGTAGACCTCTTTAGTAACAATCTTTCCATCAACGCAGCTGGGATCGCAGTTATTTGCTACATATTTCCCAGTGCCCTCAGCGCCATCCTTAGTCCACTGAGTCCATTCAACTTCACCTATTCCAACACCACCATCGGCGCAGAACTTGAGCAGAACATTTGGTTTGTAATCCACGATGCCGCAATTAGTCACATAGAGCTGTTGCGAAACAGCGCGGTGAATATAGGTATATCCACCAACGCCAAGACCAACAACTGTGGCAAGGAGAACGACCCATCCTTTAGAGCGGCGAGCTTTTTCGAAATTACTCATACCGAGAGTCTAAAGCGGAAAGTGGCTATCCAATCGAAACTGGAGTGCGAAGCACACGATCATGTGGCACTACGCGCTTTGAACCAGTGATTTTGAGGCTCTTGCTCGACTTGATATCACTCGATGATGATCCAAGTTTGAGAACAATTTCGCCAGCATCCATGATGCGCACAACATCGGCGCCCATATAGGCAAAGCGATCTGAGTGAATATCGAAGGTAATTTTCTTAGTCTCACCGGGTGCAAGAGTGATTCGCGCAAATCCCAACAAAGTAATGATTGGGCGAGCAACTTCCGCAACAGGATCTTCGAAATAAAGCTGTACAACTTCAGTACCTTCACGAGAACCTGAATTCGTGATTGAACATGAAGCAGTGAGCTTTCCATCAGTGGAAATTTCATTAGAACTAAGCGTTAAATCAGAGTACTTGAATGTTGTATATGTAAGTCCGTGACCGAATGTAAATAATGGAATCGAATCCACTGGACTGATATTGAGTCCTGGCTGGCCATATTTTGGATGTAAATACGTAGATGGCTGACCTGAAACATTTGATGGAATTTCAACAGGAAGTCGACCACTTGGTGAAATTGTTCCATTGATAACTTCAGCGATAGCAGTTCCGCCTTCTTCGCCAGGCATAAATGCTTGAATCATTGCCTTGGCACGATCTGCATAATCACCCATCGCATACGGACGACCAGATACAGAAACAATGATGACTGGAGTTCCTGAGTTCAGACATGCATCAAGGAGCTGACCTTGTGCGCCAGGAAGTGTCAGATCTGCAACGTCGTTGCCTTCACCAGAAGTTCCGCGACCAAAGAGGCCCGCGCGATCTCCAACTACAACAATTGCTAAATCTGCTTTATCGACTGCAGCACGTGCAGCAGGAATACCTGAAGTATCGAAATCTTTTACAGGGCATCCAACAACTGAGGAAACATCGGCTCCCTTGAAAGCAGTCGCAATTGCACTCTTGATTGAAGGTACTTCAATACCTAAACCAGAACCAGGCGTCATAGCCATAACGTGATTAGCAAATGAATAGCAACCTAGGAATGCGCCACCATCGTCACCACATGGGCCGACAACAACAATGTTCTTTGGTGTATTTGTAATCGGCAAGAATGAATCCTTGTTAGAAAGAAGAATCACGCTCTCACGCGCAGCTTCTAGTGCAACTGCGCGATTTGCTGCAGAATCGAAATTCACTGTTGATAAATCTGCAGTGACATCGCGCTCTGGTGTCCAGTCAGCATCAAGAAGCCCAAGTTCTAATTTGTGATTGAGATGGCGAATGAGAGCTCTATCTAAGAATTTTTCATCAAATTTTCCTGCTCGAATAAGTGCTACTAGTCCATCGCTAAAGCAACGAGTTGCTGGCAATTCCACATCAATGCCTGCAATAAGGGCAAGTGCTCCTGCTTGAACTTCATCTTCTGCCACGCGGTGCATAACTTCAAGGAAGCTAATTGCCCAGTAATCAGAGACAACAGTGCCATCAAAGTTCAATTCATCGCGCAGGATAGTTGTAAATATCTTTGGATCTGCTGCGCATGGAAGTCCATCAACATCTGTATATGAATTCATTACAGATTTGACGCCACCTTCGCGAATTGCCATTTCAAATGGAGGCAACATGAAGTCATACATTTCGCGCCATCCCATAGAGACAGGACCGTGATTACGCGCAGCACGCGATGATGAGTGACCAAAGAAATGCTTCAGAGTTGCAATGATTCCAGCAGATTGCAATCCCTTTACATATGCAGTTCCTGCAACGGCAGAAAGATATGGATCTTCACCCATAGTCTCTTCAACGCGTCCCCATCGGTAATCGCGAACAGTATCTAAAACAGGGGAGAGGCCTTGATGCACACCAACAGATTTCATATCTCTACCCATGGCTGCAGATACTTTTTCAATTACTTTTTCATCAAATGTTGCAGCAAGACCAAGTGGAGTAGGAAATGAAGTAGCACCTAGTGTTGTAAATCCAGTGAGACATTCCTCGTGAACAATTGCAGGAATTCCTAGTCGAGTCTCTTTTACTAAACGCTTTTGCCATTCAATAATTTTGCGAGCGCCATCAGCTGCTGCAATTGGCTTCGTTCCAAATGGGCGCGTGAACTGTCCAAGACCATTCTTTGTTGCCACCTCCCATGTAAGTGGTTGCGCAACTTTTTCGAAAATAGGAACGTTATCTACAAGAGACTCTTCCTTGTCTTCACTCGCAGGTGCAAATAATGCAAACTCGTACCAAATACTGCCCAGCTGACCCATCTTCTCCTCAAGAGTCATCTCGGCCATAAGCAGAGCAATTCGATCTTTAGGGCTCTTCTTTGTATCAGTCCAGGGACGCTCGATTGGAGTTGTCATTATGTTCCTTCAGGTAGTGAACGAATATTGAGACTTGCTGTATTAATCCTAAGGGATACCCTTAATCATGTCGAAAAAATTAGTCTCACTAATTTCGATATTCCTCTTACTTTCATTGCCACAAGCCCAGGCTGAGAGCTTTGAACTTGCAATCGCCGCCGACCATGAAGGTGGCTACGAACGCGCACTCTTCAAAATATGGATTGATGCAGATTCAGATGGATGCAATACACGTGAAGAAGTACTGATACAAGAAGCAGTAGTAAAGCCAACAATTGGAAATTCTTGCAACCTCACAGGAGGTGCATGGCTAAGTCCATATGATGGAATTCGAACTACGAAGGCATCCGCACTAGATATTGATCACGTAGTTCCATTATCCGAGGCTTGGAAATCTGGTGCCTGGGCATGGACACCGGCACAGCGCCAGGCATTTGCAAATGATGTAGATGATCCCCGTGCATTAGTTGCAGTATCACTCGGTCAAAATAGATCTAAGGGAGACAAGGATCCATCGCAATGGCTTCCACCTAAAGGAGTATGTACATACATCGCAGATTGGATTTCAATAAAAGCTCGATATCAATTAAGTGTTGATCCCATAGAGGCTGCTTTTCTTACTTCAAAAGTAAAGCAATGTAAAAGTTCTGTAGTCACTGTTGTATTCAATAAAAAAGCTACAAAAAAAGTAACGCCAACGCCAACGCCAACTACTATTTCATCTCCGACTCCTACCGGTCTTCAACTCTTCAAATTTGCTAATTGCAATGCCGCAAAAGCTGCTGGAGTTGCTCCAATAAGGAAAGCGACAAATCCTGGACTTTATGAACTCAACGCATCTCTTGATCGCGATAAAGATGGAGTTGCATGCGACGCATGAGTAAAAAATAGTTTTACTAGGGAGTTCCCC
>WLDA01000107.1 GCA_009705025.1 Actinomycetota bacterium
CCGCCGGGTTCATGCAATAAAACAAAACGCCCAGAAGCAACTTCATCTTCGGCATCATCTAATAAACCATTGCTCACATCGGCTGAAAATGCGAAGGAATATGTTGCAAGTTTTTGTGGGGCAGGAACTTCTTCTAAAATAATTTCAGATCGTGGAGTAAATGTGCGTACCAAATCAATCATTCGATTGAATTCGTTGATATCCACTATCTAAATGTAAGGAATGCAGTGCGTGATATGTGGGAGGCTGGGCTGTAACCTTGCTCAATGGCTACTTTGCTGGCACTCATCTCTAGTCTTTTATGGGGTAGTGCTGATTTCGAAGCAGGACGCCTTAGTAAAAAATATCCCGCACTTGTAGTTCTAGGTGTTAGCCAATTCATTGGGTTGCTAACAGGAATCACAATTGTGATTATTTCTGGCGGATGGATAGCACCATCGATTTCGACTGCTAGTTATTTCATCCCTGGTATTTGCGCGGGTATCACTGGTTATTTGGGTCTGCTCTGCCTATATGCAGGTTTATCAACTGGTCGAATGGGAGTTGTCTCACCGATAAGCGCACTCGGTGCAATCATTCCTTTGGGATATGCAATCTATAACGGTGATCGTTTATCTCTTATTACAACAATTGGCGTTGTATTAGCTCTCACCGGTGCATTTTGTGCAAGTGGCCCAGAACTTGGAAATGGACTACCCATCAAGCCACTCATCCTCGCACTCGGCGCAATGTTTGGATTTGGCGTGACTCTCATCTTTATGTCTATCGGATCAGAAACTAGTTCGCTGATGACAATGACAACAATGCGAACAACAACTGCAGTCATGACGCTTTCTATGTTTTGGAAATTTAGAGGCATTGGCGCTATTTCGCCTTCGCTCTATCCGCGTTTTATTTTGGTTGGTATCGCAGATTTTCTGGCGAACTTACTTCTAGGTGTTGCTTGTACTAAAGGCTTGGTTTCACTTGCAATGGTGCTTGGCTCTCTCTATCCCGTTGCAACAGTTGTACTCGCATATAAATTGCTACACGAGCGCTTACACAAAGTTCAGTATGTTGGAGTAGCACTTGCTGTTGCGGGAGTTGCGATTATTTCCGCTTTTTGATCGCGTGATAGAAAAACGTTCCCTCATCTTCAGTTATCTCATACGAATCAAAGCGCGCAATAAGTTCTTTCCAATCAATAAATCCTTCTCCACCAGTTTCTGGCGTAACGCTAAGTTCTAGACCATCCAATAAATCTGCATCCAATAATTCAGAGATCATCGAATAGCCACCTTCAATGAGAATATTGGAACCAAATTTTCGTGTTGCTCGCTCGACTGCCTCTGCGGGAGATGCGTTCCACATCAGCGCTAAATGATTTCCCATCACTGGATTCACTAAGGAACGAGAAAGAACGACAAGTGGAACTGGAGTTCGGTTATATGGCTCATTACGCGCTGTATTTCCACCAATAATGATGCAATCAACGCTTCGCCGACGCGCCAAGAAAGAACGACGATCAGCGGGGGAGCTCACTCCTGCAGATTTTGAATCTTTACTCGTTGATCCATCAGAGCCAACAACCATGCTTGCAATAACACTCATGCCCGATACGTTACGCGAGAAAATAGGTCTCTTGTTGTAACCATGCGTATGTCCGTGAGTGTCTAGACAAAAATACTTGCAATGTTGAATACTGACTCTCATATTAAGGAGAGATAAATGGCAATGACACCCAAAATTGGGATTTCCAAAACCGGAAACAAGGCTGAAGATCTTTTTCGTTCTCTGACATCTTCACAAAAGCCAGGAGAAGCAAGACTTGGCGACGCAGTGAAGAATGGAAATTACGCTGAAGTAAAAAAGGTCAGCGGGGATACTCTCAATCAAGTTCGCGCAGTCAAATACACAACTCTTGTTGCATATGACGCCGAAAATGATGCTTGGTATGTAGTTCCTGCATGTGATGTCGTTGCACTTATTGCAGGAAAAGAACGTGGGCAGCACACGGAAAATCCATTTGAGAGTTCAACTCTCTCACTTCGAAATCTTGGGCCATATAAAGTTTCAAGCGCAAATTTATCTACGGCTTGGGATGCTGCAGTTGTAAAAAGTGATGGGAAACCATTACTGAAGCAGAAGATGAAAGATGTTTTGCAAGAGTGTAAGGATCTCTCAACTGCGCATAAGAACGCAGTTCGCAAACTTATTTAGGCTTCAAAAGTGACATACTCAACGCTGCCGTTGAGATCTCCATCGCCTATTCTTTTCTGTATTACTTCAATCGCTTCTGGATTTTGATCGATAGTAAGAAACTTTCGACCTAACTTATGGGCAACCGCTGCGGTAGTTCCACTTCCTGCAAAGAAATCCATAACCCAATCGCCTTCGTTGCTGCTTGCGTGAATTACTCGACGCAAAATTCCCTCAGGCTTTTGTGTTGCATAACCAGTCTTTTCTTTACCTGTTGGCGAAACAATGGTGTGCCACCAAACATCGGTGGGTAGCTTTCCTTTTTCGGCCTTCTCCGGTGTTACTAGTCCAGGTGCCATATATGGCTCGCGGTCAACGGCTTCATTGTTGAATGTGTAATTCTCGGGATCTTTTACATAGACCAAGATGTTGTCATGCTTTGCAGGCCACTTCTTCTTGGCGCGTGCGCCGTAGTCGTAGGCCCAAATGATTTCATTGAGGAAACATTCGCGTCCAAAGAGTGCGTCAAGTAAAACTTTTGCATAGTGAACTTCTCGAAAATCTAAATGTAAATAAAGAGTGCCATTTGGTTTGAGAATTCGCCAAGCCTCTTCTAAACGGGGTTCTAGAAATGCCCAGTAATCGACGAAGTCATCGTTATAAGAAGTAACAATTCCTTTTACTGTTTCATAGCTTTGACCCTTGAAACCAACTCGTCCGCCTTCAGCACTTCGAACAGTTTTGATCGCTTGGCGCTTTTGGACTTTGCCAGTATTGAATGGGGGATCGATATAAATAAGATCGATGCAGGCATCAGGCATCGATTTGAGAACTCCGAAGTTGTCGCCAAATACAACGGTGCTAGGACCATCGGGTGACCATGGCTTGGAGGTTGATTTCATTTGGTCACAATATCAGCGCCCTACGACAACTAAGGCCATAGGAGAGTAATTGAACTAAACTATTGCTCACAATGAGGCCGAAAATCTTTTCAAAAGTATTTCATCTATTTGCCGATCGCAGAGTATGGGTGCGCCAAATTGCAGTCGCTGGCCTGGCTGGTGCAGTTTCTTGGCAAGTTGGAGATTTACTCATTGCAGATGGCGGAGTAGTCGCAGCCATTGTTTGCTCACTGAGCATTCGAGTTTCATTACATAAATCAATTCGTGAAGGCTTTGGTCAAATTGTTGGTACCGCAATTGGCGCAGCTGTTGCACTCTTTGCCGTATCTGTTTTCAATATGGGATTTATCGCAATTGGAATCACTATCGTCATGTGTTCCGTTGTTGCTCGAGCTCTACATCTTGGCGAAGTCGCCTCAGTCAACGTTCCAGTAACGGCGCTCATTGTTATTGGTCCTGGCTTATCTGGAAGTACAGCAGTTCATCGACTTGGATCCACACTTATTGGCGCAGCAATTGCGATTGTTTTTTCATATTTCTCTCACCCAAAGACTCCTGTTGGTCGAGCAATTGATCAGATAACAACGGTGAGCCACAAAGCAGCAAATCTTTTAGCTGAAATGTCTGAAGGTGTGGCAGCTGGGTACACACAAAAGGAAGCGGGCAATTGGTTAGCAAAAGCCCGCTTACTCATTGAAGATATTCCAGCGCTTCGCTCTCAATCAGTTGAAGCACGCGGACATGCACGATGGTTTCCCACCGCTGAAAAAGATGAAGCAGAGGATGTCTATATCCGCGGTATCGCACTTGAACATACAGTTGTGCAAGTTCGCACGATTGCTCGCACACTCTTTGACTCGGCAGTCAGTGGTGGAATTGCAGATTCAACAAAGAAACAGATAGCAGTTGCGTTATCTGCTGCCAGCTTTGCAATCTCATCTAAGTTTGAAGAA
>WLDA01000108.1 GCA_009705025.1 Actinomycetota bacterium
CCAAGTAATTGGAGCAAACTTGTATTAAGAGCTTTTCCTTTTATATCCCAGAGTGCAATATCTATTGCAGATAGCGCATATGCAGCAAGGCCGCCGCGGTATCCGTACCACCAGTAACGCTCTTTGATTGCGCGCCAGATTGCACCGTTATCTAATGGATCTTTACCGATAACAAATTCAGCAAGTCCATTGATTAGCGCAGCTGTTGCAGCATTGGCTTCTTTGAATTGAGTAATAGATTCGCCCCAACCGACAATGCCATCATCGGTTGTGATCTTTACAAGGCAGAGGTATCGCTCCGCATTGAAGTCGTTGGGTTCTGGGTATGCGACTGGAATCGGCTCAATCTTTACTATTCGCACAATTCTCCTTCAAAACTCTTTTTTTTACTGGCACTAAGCGATACGGTATTTCCAATTGTACCCGCCAAACCTAACTATCGAAAGGTCTCGTCATGGCTACTTCATTGCCAATCATCGATACACATATGCATCTTTGGGATAAGAAGCATCCTGAATTGAAATGGGTCTGGTTAGACAAAGAATTTATTCACCCAATTTTAGGAAATATCGATGGCATGAAGTCCGAGGCTTATGTTCTCGATAATTTATGGGCAGAGGCACGCTTCTCCGGAATCGAGGGGTTTGTACATGTTCAAGCCGCAATTGGTTCACCAAATCCTGTAACTGAAACTGTATGGCTAACTGAGATGGCTAAGACAGGACCCGCGCCGATGAGAATTATTGGAGACTCTTCATTAGGTAGCGAGAATGCCATCAAAGAACTCGAAGGTCACATGCAATCAAAACTTTTTGTTGGAATACGTGACTTTAACGCCGAGATAATGTTTTCTCGCAAGGAAGTTAATCCAACGTATGAAGCTTCACTTGATTACATGACAAAACATAAATTAGTTTTTGATCTTGATTGCGAGTGGCCAAATATGGCAGAAGCGCTCAAACTTGCACAACGTCATCCGGAATTGGAAATTGTTCTTCAACATATTGGTTTCCCACGTAAACGCGATGCTGCTTATTTCGCTTCTTGGAAAACAGAAATCAACAAACTTGCAACAGCGCAAAATGTCACGATGAAAATAAGCGGATTACCTATGACAGATCCTCTATTTAGTAAAGAATCACTGCGCCCATGGGCTGAGGCATCTCTTGAAGCATTTGGTCCAAATCGTTGTGTTCTCGGTTCGAACTGGCCAGTTGATCGTCTGTACACATCATATGCAACGATTATTGAGTTCATGCGTGAATATATTGGAACTCTTAGCCAATCTGAGCAAGCACTCATCTGTAATGGAAATGCGAAGCGTTTATACCGTTTCTAAATATTTCTAATCCAGAGATGTAAGGGTTTGCGTACTGCAAATAACTCTGGATAAACAGGGGCTGGTTCCAGTATTTCAATTCGGGATAAACGCTCTAGTAGCGCTCGTAATGCAATGCGTGCTTCTAACCTAGCTAGTGGCGCTCCAATACAAAAATGGATTCCGTGGCCAAAGCTCACATGTCCTACATCATCGCGTTCAACATCAAATATATGAGCATCGCTAAATCTTGCTGGGTCATAGTTTGCTGCACCAATCATAAAATGCATGTAATCGCCCTTTTTGATTTTCTTGCCACCAAAATCTTGATCTTCACTTGCAACGCGAGATTGCTTGAGAATCGATGAATCGAAACGCAGTGTTTCCTCTACTGCATTCGTGATCAATTCTGGGTTAGCTCGTAACTTTGCTAGTTCATCAGGATGGTTAGCTAAAGCAATCATCATATTTCCTATGAGGCCTTCAGTGGTTTCAAAACCTGCAAAGAAAAGTTGAACGACGAGCGCCACTAGTTCGTCATCGCTGAGTGGATTTGGTTCATCGCTTTGATCTACTAAACGGCTCAATAAATTATCGCCGGGCTCTTTGCGTAATTCTTCAAATAAAGTTATGAGATATTTCCTTGATTCCAGCGCCATCTCGTTTGCAAATTTTGCCTTCTCAGAAGTGACACGTGCCGCTGCGCTAAAACCTGCAATTCCATCAGCCCAGCGTTTCAAATCCCATTGGCGATCAAGTGGGATTCCTAAAAGGTCGCACATAACAGCGGCAGGTAAGCGAAAAGAGAACTCTGCGACAAGATCAAATTTTTCTTTATCTCCTATTTCATCCAATAAATCATTTACTATCTTTTCAATCTTTGGTTCAAAAGCTGTTATTGACCGCGGTGTAAAAGACTTACTGATAAGGCGACGCAAGCGCGTATGTGAAGGTGGATCTTGAAAAACAATCCAGTTATTGAGGTTATGCAAAATGGCTGAATATTGCTTTCTCTCTTCATCAGAGAAATGTGAGGATGCAGCGCTCATACGCTCGCCAGCATTGAGGGTTGATGAATGCAAACCTGCTTCAACTAGTTCATACGGCGAAATAATCCAAGCGGAAAGTTCTTCACTCCAAAAAACCGGAGATTCGTTGAGAAATTTTTTGTAGGTGGGATATGGGTTATTGAAATACTCCTGTGTTAGAAAATTTCCCACCATGAGAGTCTAAGCAATAAGCCCTTCTTTGAGAAGATGTGCGACCATAGGGATATGAGCTCGCTCTTTGCACTCGCAGCAGCAATCTCGATTGCCTCCGGTCTCTTCCTTACAAAATCTGTCACTCAGCGTCTTCCTGGTTATCACAGTGTTGGAGTTCTCTTCTTTTTCAATGCAGTAGTTGCAGCGCCATTTTTGATACTAGATCCACAATGGGTTCAACTTTCAGCAATCGCATGGCTGCGCATTGCTATTGGGGGCTCACTTACGGCACTAGGGGCGGGTCTTATATTTTTAGTCGTTACGCGAAGTTCAGCATCTGCCTCAGCAGTTGGGCAATCTCTTAGCCCAGCGGTTGTCTTAGTTATTGCACCTCTTATTCTTGGAACAACTGTCTCTTTCGCTCAGATAGTTGTTGTTTTGATTCTTGTTACGGCCGTGTTATTGCCCCTAAGAAATTCCTTGGCGGGTGTTTCAACACTTTCAACTTTCGTACTGATCGGCTCTATTGCACTTACTACTGGATCTGTCACAACCTTGATTGCCCTTCAAATCCATGCGGGGATGGCTTTGGTGCAGGTTGTCTTTATACAACAACTCATTGCCGCTGGGCTCTTTCTTATACTTTTCTTCCCAAAACATTTCACTGCAAAGAACTATCTCTCACTTTTTCCCCGTTCTATTTTTATGGGAGCAGGTTGGGTTCTTACCTCCTATGCAATTTCGCATGGGAGTCCTGTTGTAGTGCAAAGTATTATTTCAACAGTTCCTTTATGGATTTTACTATTTGAAACGGTTGCTTATAAAAAATCACCAAGTAAAAGTGTGATTGTTAGTTCATGTCTTGCATGCGCAGGAATATGCGCACTCGCTTTTCTTTTTTAGTACATCAACTGTCCGCCGGAAACGTTAAGTACGGTTCCGGTCATATAACTCGATGCATCTGATGCTAGGAAAACAACAGCACCAGTCATTTCATCAGGACGCGCTAGGCGGCCCATTGGAATCATTGCAACAAAGGCAGCGAGTGCTGCATCATCTTGTCCGCCACGCATCATTGTTGTATCAACACCACCTGGTGCAACTGCATTGACGCGTACATTGCTTGGTGCAAATGAGCGAGCAAGTCCACGTGTCATTGAAACAACGCCGCCTTTACTTGCAGCGTAGACAACTGAGCCACCAAAGCCACCTGATTGCCACCCTTGCGAACTAAAATTAACAATAGATCCTGGAGTCTTTGCACTTCTAAATGAGTGATAAGCACTGCGATTCAAGAAAAATGTTGCCTTCAGATTTATATCAATCTGAATATCCCAATCTTCTTCAGTCACATCATCAACTGTTGCTCGGCGTCGCAGTACTGCTGCGCAATGTGCAAGGGCTGCAAATGGAGCCATGCTCTGCGCTTTCGCAAATATTGATGCGTGCAAACTTA
>WLDA01000109.1 GCA_009705025.1 Actinomycetota bacterium
CGGACCAACTCGTGACTGGGAATGTTATTGCGGTAAGTACAAGCGCGTTCGATTTAAGGGAATCATCTGCGAGCGTTGCGGTGTTGAAGTAACACGCGCAAAGGTTCGTCGTGAACGTATGGGTCACATCGAGCTTGCTGCTCCTGTAACTCACATCTGGTACTTCAAGGGCGTTCCAAGCCGTTTGGGTTACCTACTTGATCTAGCTCCAAAGGATCTTGAAAAAGTTATTTATTTCGCTGCATACATGATCACAGAAGTTGATGCAGAAGCACGCGAAGAAGATATGCCACAACTTGAAAAGAAGTTGGCTAACGATCGCAAGAAGATCGAAACACGTCGCGACAATGACCTCGATGTTCGCCTCAAGAAGCAAGAAGCAGATCTTGCAGAACTTGAAGCAGAAGATGCAAAGGCCGATGTAAAGCGCAAGGTTCGTGAATCTGCAGAGCGTGAACTCAAGACAATTCGTGATCGTTCAGAGCGCGAACTCACACGTTTGGAAGATGTATGGACTCGTTTCAAGAACTTGAAGGTTCAAGATCTTGAAGGCGATGAAAACCTCTACCGCGAAATGCGTGATCGCTACGGCATGTACTTCAAGGGTGACATGGGTGCTGCTGCAATCAAGCGCCGCCTAGAAACTTTTGATCTAGAAGCTGAATTCAAGATCCTCAATGATCTTTCTGAAAATGGAAAGGGTGCAAAGAAGACTCGCGCTATCAAGCGTCTTAAGGTCGTCAATGCATTCATGACAACAAGTAATCACCCAGCATCAATGGTTCTTGATTGCGTACCTGTTATTCCACCTGATCTTCGCCCAATGGTTCAACTCGATGGCGGACGTTTCGCGACATCAGATCTCAACGATCTTTATCGTCGCGTTATCAACCGTAACAATCGTTTGAAGCGTCTTGCAGATCTTGGTGCACCAGAGATCATCGTTAACAATGAAAAGCGTATGTTGCAAGAAGCAGTAGACGCACTATTTGATAACGGTCGTCGTGGTCGTCCAGTAACTGGCCCAGGTAACCGTGCACTCAAGTCACTTTCTGACATGCTCAAGGGTAAGCAAGGACGTTTCCGTCAGAACTTGCTCGGAAAGCGCGTTGATTACTCTGGTCGTTCAGTAATTGTTGTTGGACCACAGTTGAAGTTGCACCAGTGCGGTCTTCCAAAGCAGATGGCACTCGAACTCTTCAAGCCATTCGTAATGAAGCGTCTTGTAGATCTTAACCACGCGCAGAATATTAAATCTGCAAAGCGTATGGTTGAGCGCGCACGTCCAGTTGTATGGGATGTTCTCGAAGAAGTTATCGCCGAGCATCCAGTACTTCTTAACCGCGCACCTACTCTTCACCGTCTAGGTATCCAAGCTTTCGAACCACAATTGGTTGAAGGTAAAGCAATTCAGATTCACCCACTCGTTTGTACAGCATTCAATGCTGACTTCGACGGTGACCAGATGGCTGTTCACTTGCCGCTATCTGCTGAAGCGCAAGCAGAAGCACGTATTTTGATGTTGTCTTCAAATAACATCTTGTCACCATCTAGTGGTCGACCAATTACTACTCCTACACAGGACATGGTTCTTGGTTTGTACTCACTTACATGTGCACGCGATGGAGAAAATGGCGAAGGCCGCGCATTTGGATCTATTCCAGAAGCGATCATGGCTTATGACCAACGCTCACTCGCATTGCAAGCAAAGATCAAGATCCGTATCGATAAGTCCGGAGAGACTCTTGATACAACTCTTGGTCGCGCATTATTCAATGAGGCACTTCCAGCTAAGTTCAAATTCGTTGATAAAGATGTAACGAAGAAGGAACTTGGCGCAATCATCAATGAGTTAGCTGAAACTTTCTCAAAGGTTGAAGTTGCTGAAACTCTCGATCTGCTCAAGGAACTTGGTTTCTATTGGGCAACTCGTGCCGGCGCAACAATTGGTATCGAAGATTTCAATGTTGCTCCAGATAAAGAAGCAATTCTTGCTAAGTACGAACCAGCAACAGAAAAGATCGCAACCCAATACGAAAAGGGCTTGATTACAGATGATGAGCGTCGTCAAGAACTCATCGAAACCTGGAACAAGGCAGTACTTGAAGTTCGTGCTTCTATGGAGAAGAGCTTCAAGCACACAAACCCTGTATGGATGATGGTTACATCTGGTGCACGCGGTAACTGGATGCAAATCCAGCAGATCGGTGCAATGCGTGGTCTTGTAGCAAACCCAAAGGGTGAAATTATTACTAGCCCAATTAAGTCGAACTTCCGCGAAGGCTTGTCAGTACTTGAGTACTTCATGTCTACACACGGTGCTCGTAAGGGTCTTGCAGATACAGCACTTCGTACAGCAGATGCTGGTTACCTAACACGACGTCTCTGCGACGTTGCACAAGATGTAATTATTCGTGAAGAAGATTGCGGAACTGATCGCGGTCTAACTCTCACAATTGCATCACGTGGACAAGCAGGAAATCTTGTCAAGGATGAGCATGTTGAAACTTCTGTTTACGGTCGTTCATTGGCTGAAGATATTGAAGTAAATGGCACTGTTCTTGCAGCAGCAGGTGTAGATCTTGGTGACGCTGTCATCGATATTCTCATTGCAGCTGGTGTCGATGAAGTAAAGATTCGCTCAGTTCTAACTTGCGATAGCAAGGTCGGACAGTGCGCAGCTTGCTACGGTCGCTCACTTGGTGCAGGACAACTTGTTGCAGTCGGTGAAGCAGTTGGAATCATTGCAGCACAATCAATCGGTGAGCCAGGTACACAGCTAACAATGCGTACTTTCCACACTGGTGGTGCTGTTGATGCTGACAAGGAAGTTGACCTTACAGTTCATGGTCTTCCACGTATTGTTGAACTCTTCGAAGCACGTACACCTAAGGGTGTTGCGCCAATCGCAGAAACAGCAGGCGTTGTTTCATTCCGCGAAGATGCAAAGGGTCGCAAGATCGTTGTAACACCAGAAGATGGTGGCGAAGAAGTTGCATACCCAATCACTCGTCGTAAGAAACTTCTTGTAGAAGAAGGTTCACGCGTTGAAGTAGGACAGAAGATGGTTGAAGGATCTATTGATCCAAAGCAAGTTCTTCGTATCCTCGGACCTCGTGCAACACAAGTTCACTTGGTAAATGAAATTCAAGCTGTGTATCGCTCACAAGGTGTAAGCATTCACGATAAGCACATCGAAGTAATTGTTCGTCAAATGCTCAAGCGCATTACAGTGCTTGAAGCAGGAGATACAGAAATGCTTCCAGGTGAACTCGTAGAACGCGGTCGCTTTGAAAATGAGAACCGTCGCACAGTGACAAATGGAGCAAAGGCTGCATCAGGTCGCCCAGAACTTTTGGGAATTACCAAAGCATCTCTTGCAACAGAGTCATGGCTATCAGCTGCTTCATTCCAGGAAACAACTCGCGTACTTACAGATGCAGCATTATCTGAAAAGCGCGATCCACTTCTTGGTCTCAAGGAGAACGTCATCATCGGTAAGTTAATTCCTGCCGGTACTGGTCTTGCTCGTTATCGCAACATTCGTGTTGATCCAACGGAGGAAGCAAAGGCAGCTGTTTACGCCGCCTATGACGAATATGACTTCACTCCATTTGATCAACAAGGTTCTGGTGAAGCAGTTCGCCTCGATGAGGTTGAAGTACCTCGCTAAAAGTTCGATATAGAAAAGGCTCCCTTCGGGGGGCCTTTTTTATTGGATTTTTACGCATATTTCTCTATAAAAATGGATATTCCTGGATATCTGCCCCTTCTGGCGCGACACGCCCGGGCCCTTAAAAATGGCGATTTTGGCCTATGTCTAGGGGGTCGAGGAGTAAAAGGGCCGTTTTGACTCTCACGCCTGCTTAGCGTTACCCTTCCCGTCTGCTCTTTTTTAGAGCTTCTGTGCCATTACCTTGCTAATTAA
>WLDA01000011.1 GCA_009705025.1 Actinomycetota bacterium
CACGTTAATTCCTTTTACACACTAAAGCGAGGCTAGGTTCATGCCTGCAATTTCACTTGCTAAGGCGCCCCAACCCGCAGCAACTAATCCAGAGCAGATTCGTAATTTCTGCATCATTGCCCATATTGACCACGGCAAATCAACTCTTGCTGACCGCATGCTCGGAATCACTGAGGTAGTAGAAGCTCGCAATATGCGCGCACAATATTTAGATCGTATGGATATTGAACGCGAACGTGGAATCACTATTAAGTCACAAGCTGTTCGCCTGCCATGGCGAAGCGGTATCGATGGCAAGGAATACATCTTGAACATGATCGATACGCCTGGTCACGTGGACTTTACATATGAAGTATCGCGCTCGCTTGCAGCGTGTGAAGGTGCTGTATTGCTCGTTGATTGTGCGCAAGGAATTGAAGCGCAAACTCTTGCAAATCTTTATCTTGCGATGGAGAACAACCTCACCATTATTCCTGTGCTCAATAAAATTGATTTACCTAACGCTCAACCAGAAAAGTTTGCTGCAGAGCTCGCAAAACTTATTGGTTGTGAACCAGAAGATTGTTTGCGAGTTTCAGGTAAGACTGGCGATGGAGTCGCAGATCTACTTGACCAGATCGTTGCTCAAATTCCTGCACCAAAAGGTGATGCAGATGCACCAGCGCGCGCACTTATTTTTGACTCTGTTTACGACTCATATCGTGGCGTTGTTACCTATGTTCGCGTCATTGATGGTCATCTTTCACCACGTGAACAAATTCAAATGTTTTCAACTGGTGTGCGCCATGAGGCACTTGAAGTTGGCGTTATTTCTCCTGAACCAGTTGCAAGTAAAGGACTCGGTGTTGGCGAAGTGGGTTATTTGATTACTGGCGTAAAAGATGTTCGCCAGTCACGTGTAGGTGACACTGTTACTACATATAACAATCCAACAAAGCAGGCGCTCTCTGGATATAAAGATCCAAAGCCAATGGTTTTCTCTGGTCTCTTCCCACTCGATGGTGCTGATTTTCCTGTACTTCGCGAAGCGCTAGATAAGTTACAACTCAATGACGCAGCACTTGTTTACGAGCCAGAATCTTCTGCTGCCCTTGGTTTTGGATTCCGTTGCGGCTTCCTAGGTCTACTTCATATGGAAATTGTGCGCGAACGCTTAGAGCGCGAATCAAATTTGAACCTTATTTCAACTGCACCAAACGTTGTATATAACGTAACAATGGATGATGGTCGCGAAATTCGCGTTACCAATCCTTCAGAATTTCCTGATGGCAAGGTAGCAAGCGTTAATGAACCAATTGTGAAATCAACAATTTTGGCACCAGCAGAATTTATTGGAACCATTATGGAACTCTGCCAAGAGCGCCGCGGTGTATTACTTGGCATGGATTACATCTCAGAAGATCGCGTTGAGATTCGCTATACCTTGCCACTTGCAGAAATTGTTTTCGATTTCTTTGATCAACTCAAATCTCGAACAAAGGGTTATGCCTCCCTTGATTATGAAGAAAAAGGTGACGAAGAGGGAAATCTTGTAAAGGTAGATATTTTGTTGCAAGGCGAAGCAGTAGATGCATTCAGCGCAATCGTTCACCGCGATAAGGCATATGCCTACGGTGTAATGATGACTGGAAAATTGCGCGAACTTATTCCTCGCCAGCAATTCGAAGTTCCTATTCAGGCCGCTATTGGCTCACGCATTATTGCTCGCGAAAGTATTCGTGCTATCCGCAAAGATGTATTGGCAAAATGTTATGGCGGAGATATCTCTCGTAAGCGCAAACTGCTCGAGAAGCAGAAAGAGGGAAAGAAACGCATGAAGATGGTGGGACGCGTTGAAGTTCCACAGGAGGCCTTCGTCGCAGCCCTTGCAACAGATGCTGATATCGAAAAGGTGAAAGCCGCACGAAAGCAATAGTTATGTCGGGCCTATCGTTCTACGTTCATATTCCATACTGCATCAAGCGCTGCGGATATTGTGATTTCAATACGTACACACCTAATGAATTACAAGATGGTGCAACTCTAGAAATCGTAAGTAATGATTACATCGATGCCGTACTCAAAGAACTTGAAAGTGCTCCAACTGATGTAGTCCCAACAATATTCTTTGGTGGCGGAACTCCAAGTCTTTTGCCAGCTGCTGATTTAGGGCGAGTAATTACTGCTATTCGCAATCGCAATGGACTCACTGATGATTGTGAAATTACATTAGAGGCAAACCCAGATTCTGTGACACCAGAGAAGATGCGCCAATATTTAGATGCAGGTTTCAATCGAATCTCATTTGGAATGCAATCAGCTGTGCCACACGTACTTGCAACCCTGGATAGAACCCATAATCCAGCTAATGTCGCAAAGGCAGTTGAGATGGCGCGCGAAGCAGGATTTTCAAGTGTGAGTGTTGATCTCATTTATGGAACACCAGGGGAGTCGCTAGAGGATTGGCGAACAAGTATTGAGTCAGCGCTATCACTTGGTGTTGACCATATAAGTGCTTACGCGCTTATCGTTGAAAGTGGAACAAAGCTTGCAGCGCAAATCAAACGTGGCGATATTTCCATGCCCAACGATGACTTGATGGCAGATATGTATTTGCTCGTCAATCAAATGTGTAATCAGGCAGGTTTGCAGTGGTATGAACTTAGTAATTGGTCAAAGCCAGGACATGAATGCAGACACAACATTGCATATTGGGAGAATAGGAATTGGTGGGGCCTTGGACCGGGAGCTCATTCACATATTGATGGAAAACGCTTTTGGAATCTCAAACATCCAACAACATATAAATCTAAATTATTTAGTGGAGAAAGCCCAGTATTAGATAGTGAAATTTTGACTAAAGAGCAGATGCGAGATGAATCAATAATGCTCGCAATTCGTATGCGAGAAGGAATTGATATCTCTTCCCTTACTCCTACACAATTAGAGCGAATTGAAAGTTATCGAGAGAGTGGCCATGTCAGCATGGTCGATAAACATCTGCAATTGAGCCCACAGGGACGCCTTATCGCTGATCGAATCGTGCGCGAATTAGTTATCTAGTATCCTCAACCACTATGAACACTACGCATAATGTGATTGTTGCTTTTCTTGCTCTTATCTTTGTTATCTCTGGATTATCAAAGGCGAGCGGAAACGAAAAAGGTCTTTCAGGTACCCGTGATGTCAACGTGAAGGATGGCTTCGCACGTGTAATCGGAGTTTTTGAAGCACTCGCAGCACTTGGCTTAGTAACGGGACTCCGCTTCACATGGATGCAATGGGTACCACTACTTACATTGTGGGTCCTGATGGCTGGAGCTATTTTCTTTCATTTTCGTGCCAACAAACCTAAGACTGCTTTCCCAGCATTTTTTCTACTGACACTTCTATCAATTGCAATTGTAACTATCTAAAAATTATGTCATCTCGTCGTCTGGAAATTCTTCGCGCCATTGTTGATGAGTATGTGGCGACTCAAGAACCTGTAGGTTCTAAGTCGATTGCAGATCGTCATGGACTCGGAATTTCTCCTGCAACAATTCGAAATGAGATGGCAGTACTCGAAGATGAAGGGTTGATTACTCAACCTCATACAAGTGCAGGTCGCATTCCAACGGATTTGGGATATCGCGTTTTCGTAGACAAGTTAGCAACAGTGAAGCCTTTATCTAGCGCGGAGCGTCGCGCAATTGAAACCTTCCTTGAAGGTGCGTTAGATCTAGACGATGTCGTAATGCGAACTGTGCGTCTATTAGCTGATGTCACAAAGCAGGTTGCAGTTGTGCAATATCCAACTATGGTGAAGTCACGCGTGCGCCATGTTGAAATCGTTTCACTCACAAGTTCTCGTCTGATGGTTATTCTGATTACAGATGCTGGCCGTATCGAACAGCGTGCTATCGAACTTACTAAAGATGTGCCGGACCAGTTTATTTCTGCAATTCGTAATCAACTCAATAACGCCATGATGGGCCAGAGCCTTCCCGATGTTGCAGAGCGCCTGACTGGAATTATGGAGAGTTATTCAACGAGTGATCGTCGCGATGTTGCCATTGTTCTATCAACAGTAATTGAAATGGCAATGGAACAGCCTGAACAAAAGGTTGTACTTGCGGGAACGGCGAACTTAGCTAGATTCCAAGAAGATTTTTCTACACAAATGCATCCGGTGCTTGAAGCGCTAGAAGAACAAGTTGTATTACTTCGGTTACTCGGTGATGCAAATGAGACTGTAAAGGTGCGCATTGGTTCGGAGCAGAGCGAAACAAATCTTCGATCTACATCCCTCGTAACAGTTGGTTATGGCAGTGATAGTTCGCCACTAGGTGCACTTGGAATTATCGGGCCAACCCGTATGGATTACGCAGGTTCTATGGCTGCGGTTTCTGCTGTTGCGCGTTATGTCGGTCGATTTATAAATGAGGGCGTGTAAGTGGCTGATCATTATCAAACTCTCGGTGTATCGCGCGATGCATCAGCAGATGAAATAAAGAAGGCATATCGAAAGATTGCACGAGAACTTCATCCCGATGTGAACCCTGATCCATCTGTTCAAGATAAATTCAAGGAAGTCACTGCTGCTTATGAAATTTTGAGCGATTCACAAAAGCGCCAGAACTACGACATGGGTGGAAGTAATTTTGGCGGCGGCGGATTCGGTGGTGGCTTTGGCGACATCATGGATGCTTTCTTTGGTGGTGGCGGCTCACGTGGTCCTCGCCCTCGTACACGTCAGGGTCAAGATGCACTAATCCGTATTGAAGTTGATTTATTTGAAGCATGCTTTGGTATTGAGCGCGAGATCTCTGTTGAAAGTGCAGTTGCATGCGAAAAGTGCCAAGCAACAGGATGTGCTGATGGTGCATCACCAAGTATGTGTCAGGTATGTAAAGGACGTGGTGAAACCCAACATGTAATGCGCTCAGTTCTTGGACAAGTCATGACATCTCGACCATGTAGTGCATGCCAAGGTTATGGAAGTGTCATCACGAATCCTTGCCGTGAATGCGCTGGAGATGGACGCGTTCGCGCACGTCAAACTATTTCGATAAAGATTCCACCTGGAGTAGAAACAGGAAATCGCATTCAATTATCTGGTCGCGGTGAAGTTGGTGCAGGTGGTGGACCAGCTGGTGATCTCTATGTTGAAATTGTTGAAACCGAACATGAATTTTTGGTTCGAGATGGCGAAACCCTACATATGACTCTAGGAATTTCAATGAGTGCTGCAGCGCTAGGAACAACGGTCAGTGTCGAGACCCTTGATGGATCAACTGATGTTCATGTGAAGCCTGGAACGCAAAGCGGTGCAACGGTCGGTATCAAAGGCAAAGGAATGACTCGACTTCGCAGCAACCATCGTGGAGACCTCATTGTGCATATTGAAGTTCAGACCCCAACAAAGTTGAGCCGTGACGAAGAAGAATTACTCAAAAAATTTGCTGATCTACGAGGTGAAAAAGTAGGCGATGGCCACGTGAAAAACCACGATGGAAGTCTCTTTAGCAAATTCAGAGATGCGTTCAATCGCTAGTCATGCTCACTTTATTTTTCGTTGAAGATTTACCAACAAGCATTGGCGCAATTTACGAATTTGATGGTGACGATGCTCATCATGCTGTGCGCGTATTACGCATGACAGCAGGAGAAGTTTTTATGCTCAGCGATGGTGCCGGCGCATGGTCTGAAGTAAAAGTCTTTGCCGTGAAAAAGAAGTCTCTCGAAGTTCAAGTTCTATCTACTGGTTTTCAAGAACCTTTGCGAACATCCATCACCGTTGTTCAAGCTATCCCTAAAGGTGATCGCGCGAAAGAGGCAATCGAATTACTTACAGAATCAGGTGTTGACACAATAATTCCTTGGACATCTAGTCGAAGCATCGGTAAAGGCACTGATAAATATGCAATTACAGCTAGAGAGGCGAGTAAACAATCTCGCCGTTTGCGAATCCCACATGTAGTAGATGCTGCAGGCACTGATCAAATATGTGCGCTCATCAAGCAGTCCAGTTGCACAGTTGTTTTTCATGAGAGCGCTACGCAGGGATTGAGTGATCTAAAGCTTCCATTGGGTATTGCAAATCTTGTGATCATCATTGGTCCAGAAGGTGGAATCACTGATGAAGAATTAGCGCGCTTTACAGATGCAGGTGCGATGCTTTCTCGAATGGGTCGCCCAGTATTGCGTTCGGCACATGCAGGAATTGCGGCAGTTTCAGCTCTCTGCGCAAAGTTACAGGTATGGTAAAGACGTGTCCTTAGATCCCACATGTTTGTTTTGTAAAATCATTGAAGGTCATATTCCTGCCGATATTGTTTTTAGAAATGAGAACGTTGTCGCATTCAATGACATCACTCCACAAGCACCAACTCATATTTTGATAATTCCAACGCTCCATGTTTCAAATGGCGCTGACCTAGCAAAGGCATCTCCAACAATTACTGCCGAACTATTCAAAGTGGCAGAGCAGTTATCTAATGAACGTGGACTTGGTGGCTATCGAACCGTTTTCAATACTGGCGCCGAGGCTGGTCAAAGCGTTTTTCACGCTCACATGCATCTTCTAGGTGGCCGTGCGCTGGCTTGGCCACCCGGATAAAGATAGATTTACCACCAATGGAGCGCACACTGATCACCGTACCAAATGCCATTCCCATGGTTGCTTTGATCGGCCCTCATGACGAAAATTTACGAGTCATTGAAGCGGCATTCCCACTAGTCAACATCACTGTTCGCGGTAATGAAATCACTCTTCGTGGAGCGCATGTTGATTGCCAAACGATAGAGAATTTATTCAACGAGATGATGGTTGTTATCCGTTCAGGAAATATTCTAAATGCCGATGCAGTCACCCGTTCGATTGCAATGCTCACACAGATTCCTCAAGAGCATCCTGCCGAAGTCCTTTCACTCAATATTGTTAGCAATCGTGGTCGCACTATTCGACCAAAGACTGCGAATCAGAAGAAGTATGTAGATGCAATTGAAGAGAACACAATCACTTTTGGAATCGGCCCAGCAGGTACAGGCAAGACCTACTTAGCAATGGCAATGGCTGTATCTGCTCTGCAACAGAAGAAAGTAAATCGAATTATTTTGACTCGACCTGCAGTTGAAGCAGGGGAGCACCTAGGTTTTCTACCTGGAACATTGTCAGAAAAGATTGATCCATATCTTCGGCCACTCTTTGACGCGCTTCACGACATGATTGATATTGAATCTATTCCTCGCTTGATGCAATCAGGAGTTATTGAAGTTGCTCCATTGGCCTATATGCGTGGGCGTACGCTCAACGATGCATTTATCATTTTGGATGAAGCCCAAAATACAACTCCAGAGCAGATGAAAATGTTTCTGACTCGCCTTGGTTTTGGTTCAAAAATGGTTGTTACTGGCGATGTAACTCAGATTGATTTACCTAATGGCCAACACTCAGGCCTTCGTATCATTAGAGATATTCTCAAAGATATCGATGACATCGAATTCCTTGAGCTCACCGCAGAAGATGTTGTACGGCACCGACTTATTGGAGATATCGTGAAGGCATATGCAATATTCGATGATGCACGCCAAGCGGTACGCCCAATTCGTAACTAATTATGACTCTAGAAATAACAAATACTTCAGGTCTGTTGGTGCCAACCGACGAGATGCAATCACTCATGAGCTTTGCTTTCAAAGAATTAGATCTTCACGTTGATTGCGAACTCAATATGGTCTTCGTCGATGATGAAGAGATGACAAAGCTACACATCAAGTGGATGAACGAAGAGGGCACAACAGATGTTCTTTCTTTCCCCATGGATATGCCAGAGTCAAAAGAGCATGCGGTCACTCTGGGAGATATTGTCATCAGCCCCCGAGTTGCTAGCGAGCAAGCTAAGAGCGCCGGGCACAGCGTTGAACATGAAATCTACATTTTAGCTACACATGGCTTATTGCATATTTTGGGATACGACCACGTTGAGTTGGCAGATGAACTCATAATGTTTGAACTACAGGAATCAATCGTCGCAAAATGGAAGAGCTCATGAGTCCCATTGCAATTGTTAGCATTATTGCTTTACTTGCTTTCGCTGGTTTCTTAGCGGGCAGCGAGTCAGCTCTTACCTCTATTTCACGTATTGTCATTGATGAACTTGAAACAAAACGCGGCGGAAAATTACTCAAGAAGTATTCGCTTCACCCTGCTAAATATCTCAATGTAATTCTCCTAGTTCGTAAACTTTGTGAACTAACAGCCACTGTCCTTTTGGCAGTTATATTGCTTCGTAACTTCCCATCTGCTCAAGCCATGGCACTCACAGTTTTCATAATGGTTATTGCTTCCTATGTATTTGTCGGCGTTGGACCTCGCACACTTGGTCGCCAACAACCACATAAGTGGGCCAGAAGCGGAATCATCGTTGCATCATTCTTAGCTGCAATCCTTGGTCCTGTTACGAAATTGCTCATCGCTATTGGTAATGCAATTACGCCAGGTAAAGGTTTTAGATCCGGTCCCTTTACATCGGAGGCCGAGCTCCGAGATTTAGTGGATCAAGCGCATGAGCGTGGTCTTGTGGAATCTGATGAACACGAAATGATTCACTCAGTATTTGAACTAGGCGACACCTTGGTGCGCGAATTAATGGTGCCACGCACAGATATGGTCTGGATTGAAAAAGATAAGTCATTGCGTCAAGGCTTATCACTTGCACTGAGATCTGGATATTCGCGAATCCCAGTAGTCGGTGAAAATATCGACAAGATTATTGGAATCGCTTATGTAAAAGACTTAGCACGACGCGCGTTAGATCATCATGAAGCAGAACAAAGCGAGAAGATTGAACAGCATATGCGAGCAGCAACTTTTGTGCCCGAAAATAAGATGGCAGATGATCTATTGCGCGAGATGCAAAGAGATCAAATCCACCTTGCAATTGTTGTCGATGAATATGGTGGCACAGCAGGCATAATTACAATCGAAGATATTTTGGAAGAAATCGTTGGCGAGATTGCCGATGAATTCGATGATGGGGAAGAGGCATTTACCTGGCTAACTGAAGATAAAGCCAGAGCCAAAGCAACTCTGCATATTGAAGACTTAGCAGATGAATTGAAGATTGAAATTTCTAAAGAAGATTTTGAAGATGTAGACACGATTGGTGGACTTATGGCTCAAAAGTTAGGCCGTGTACCAATTGCCGGCAGCACAATATCTATGCATGGCTGGTCAATTACTTCGGAACGTCCACTAGGGCGTCGTCGTAGAATTAGTAGCGTACTTATCGAACGGCTCGATACTGAGGTTGAAGATCATGAATAGTTTTGAGAATCCAGAAGATACAAAACTCGCAACACTTGCAACTGCAACTCTAAAAAGAAGTGGGGCTAAGCAAGCTGCAGCACTTCGAGATACAACAGGGCGTACATATGTTGCTATTAATATTGAAACTAACTCACTACAACTCAATGCACTAGAGGCAGTATTTACAGTTGCGCTTGCCTCACAAATTACTGGTATTGAAAGTGTTGTATATACAGGCGAAATTACTGCTCCAACACAGTTGATTAGAGAATATGCACCCCGTGCTTCTGTTTTTTATCTATCGCCTAGCGGAGATATCGTCGCTTTATAGCCTTCATTTCGTTTAGTTCATAGAGCCAGATAGAATTGCCAAATGCGCATCGTCCGATTTACTCCGGGTCCAGATACTGGTTTAGGTACTGATCCACTCTTTGGCGTGCTCGATCAGGACATTATTACCGTGATTACGGGCGATCCGATTTATCAAGGAATTCAAAAGACAGCAGCAACTGTTGCCCTTTCAACGGTTCGCTTACTTGCCCCTGTTATTCCTCGCAGCAAAGTAATTTGCGTGGGAAAGAATTACGCAGACCATGCAGCAGAAATGGGTGGAGTAGTTCCAGATCAGCCAGTTATTTTCCTCAAGCCAAATACATCAGTTATTGGTCCTAATGACACAATCGTGTGGCCAGAGATGTCAGAGCGCGTAGATCATGAAGCCGAATTAGCAATTGTTATTGGTCGAATTTGTAAGGATGTGCCACAAGAGCGTGTCAATGATGTGATTTTTGGTTACACAATTGCAAACGATGTAACTGCTCGCGATTTACAAAAAGTAGATGGTCAATGGACTCGTGCTAAAGGCTTCGACACTTTTTGTCCTATTGGCCCTTGGATAGATACTGACTTTGTACCCGGTACGCAGAAAATAACTGCATCCGTCAACGGAGAAATCAAGCAATCATCGACACTTGATGAGATGTTCTTCAAAGTTCCAGAGATCATTGCTTTCATAAGCCAAGTAATGACGCTTCTACCTGGTGATGTTATTTTGACTGGTACACCATCTGGAATTGGCCCAATGGTCGCTGGAGGTCATGCAACAATGGCAATTGAGGGACTTGGCGAACTAACAAATAAGGTGAGTAAGCGATGAGTAAGAAAGTAAAAGTTCGTTTCGCACCATCGCCAACAGGCGATCTTCATGTTGGAAATATTCGTACCGCCCTCTTTGATTGGGCATACGCACGCCATACCGGTGGAACATTCCTTTTCCGTATTGAAGATACTGATACAACTCGAGTTACTGATGAATACATTGCAGCAGCTATTGATACTTTGAAATGGCTTGGACTGCATTGGGATGAGGGCCCTGAAGTTGGTGGCGAGAACGGTCCTTACTTGCAATCTCAACGTCTTGATATCTATGCAATGTGGGCACAGAAGTTTCTTGATCAAAAAGATGCATACCACTGCTATTGCAGTGCGGAAGAGTTGGAAGCAACGCGCGAAAGGCAACGCGCAGCAAATGTTGCACCAGGTTATGACGGAACATGTAGAGATTTGAGTGCGGATCAAATTGCGGCTCATAAAGCTAATGGTCGAATTCCAGTAATTCGCATGCGTATGCCAGATGGTGGAACTACTTTTGTAGACCAAATTCGTGGTGAAGTTTCATTTGATCATAAGTTTGTGCCGGACTTTGTATTAGTTCGTGGCGATGGCTCACCTCTCTACACACTCGCTGTTGCAGTTGACGATGTTTTGATGAAAGTCACACACGTCCTGCGCGGAGAAGATTTACTCTCATCCACACCTCGCCAGATTCGTGTCTATCAAGCAATGGGTGTTGCAGAAGCTGACTATCCACTTTTTGCACACTTACCTTTCGTTATGGGACAAGACAACGCAAAACTTTCAAAGCGCAACGGTGAAGTTTCAATTGCCTGGTATCGCGATAAGGGATTCTTGCCAGAAGCTATTTGTAATTACCTAGCACTTCTTGGTTGGTCACCAGGGGATGATCGTGAGAATGTTTCCATGAAAGAAATTTGCGAACTCTTCACCGTAGAAAAAGTTCACTCTTCACCTGCTCGCTTTGATATGAAGAAACTTGAAGCTATCAATGGTGACAAGATTCGAGCCCTAACTATCGATGAATTTCTAACCTGGTCACTGCCGTTCCTTACGAAAGAGAAGATTATTGCTGGTACAGATGCCGAGATTGCTCTTGTAAAGAAAGCGCTCCCACTAATTCAAGAGCGCATCATCATGCTCAGTGAAATTCCACAGATGCTCAAGTTCCTCTTTGTATCAAAGTTTGAAGTAGAAGCAGATTCTGTTTCAAAGATTACAGATGATGCGTCAAAGAGTGTTCTCAAGCGCGCACTCAAGGAATTGGAACCAATTACTCAGTGGAATCATGATTCAATTGAAGGCGCACTACGTTCTTCATTGATCGAAGATATGGGACTCAAGCCACGCATTGCATTTGGCGCAGTTCGAATTGCAACAACAGGTAGCACGATTTCGCCACCACTATTTGAATCAATGGAATTACTCGGCAAAGATGCATCCTTAGCCCGTATCTCGAAGGCTCTCGCACTCTAATCTTTACGGTATTCTTACGCCTGCACTATTGGGGTATGGGGTAATTGGCAGCCCTGCTGATTCTGGTTCAGTAAGTCTAGGTTCGAGTCCTGGTACCCCAGCGAAAGCGAAGTACAACTA
>WLDA01000110.1 GCA_009705025.1 Actinomycetota bacterium
CTCTATTGGATGACTGAGATTGCAGCCCAACTAGCTTTCTTAGGTGCTGCTCAAATAAATGGAATTCCAACGAATGTAAATCATGAACTAGGGGAGTCGGCAACGGCTGCCGATATCGTCAAAGTAGTTATACGGCCGTAGTTGTCTAAAGAACTAGATATTTTCAATCGCTAGTACAACTTTTCCCCGCGGAGCAGGTGCGCTCTCAAGGGCTTCGATCGCATCTTCATAGTTATCGAAACTGAATTTGTGTGTAACTAAGTATGAAAGATCGAGTTGCCCAGAGTTCATAAGTGAAACGGCTTTTTCCCAAGCAGGTGCGGTAGATGCAAATGCTCCAAAAATACTTAGATCACCGTTGACGACGTTATCGATCATGAGTGGAACCATCACGCCAAAACCGGGATAGCCAATAATTAATAGCGTGCCACCGCGTACAAGTTGTTTGATTGTTCCAGTAATACGTTCGGCAGAACCTGCTGCCTCGACTATGAGGTCGTAGCGATCGCTGGAAGGTTCAGTCATAAATAGATCAACGCCAGCCTTTTTTGCTAAATCTTTCTGTCCTTCTTTCTGACCGAGCATATGAACTAGTGATGGTGAAAATGTTCGCGCTAAGTTCGCAGCAATAAGCCCAATCGTTCCATCGCCAATGATTAGAATTTTTGCACCTGCTTTTGGTGGAGCTTTCAAAAATGCTTGAGCAACAACGGCTGTAGGTTCTGCAAGTACTGCGGTATCCATCGAAACAGATTCTGCAATTGAATGCGCCAAAAATGCTGGAACAGCGACGAGTTCGGCAGCGGCACCTGGTCGGGTAAAACCAATTTCACTATAAGTAAGGCATCGATTAGTTGCACCAGCCAAACATTCAAAACATGTCTTACATGGAATAAGTCCTGATACAACTATGCGTGTACCAATAGCTGGCTCACTTACGCCGGGCCCGTGGGCTACGACTCTTCCTACCCATTCGTGACCAAGTGTTAGTGGGAATACCGTGAAATCAGGATCAAGGTTGCCATTGATTACTTCAATATCAGTTCGGCACAATCCAACATAGATAGGTGCAACGAGTATTTCACCATCGACTAAAACTGGTTCGGCAACATCAAGAATTGCAACTGATTTCTTACCTGAAGTAACTAGTGCTTTCATTTATATGAACCTAAGACCTTCGCGCTAGATTGTTCGCGCAATTGAGAAACCTTGGTCGACAAAAATACTCTGTCCAGAAATAGCAGTATTGGTCTCGCAGCCGAGTAAATAAATAGCATTAGCAACATCTACTGGGGTCGCAAGTTTTCCACCAGGAGTTTGACCAACAACATTTGCAATTTGCTGTGGACTCAGAGTTCGTTCAACCATTGGGCTCATGACAATTCCAGGCAGAATCGCATTGACAAGAATTCCTTTTGCGCGTCCAAGATCAACGGCAAGTGATCGAACTAAGCCACCAACGGCAGCCTTAGTAACCGAATAAGCAAATTTTTCCTGACGAGTGAGTTGCTCCCAGAGTGAAGAGATTATGACAACGCGCCCACCTTGTGCGATGAGATCATGTTTCATCATCGCGGCGATTGTTTCAGCAATCATGGTCACATTGGCTTCGAAGAGTTCCTCAAGTTGCTCGCGAGGATTTTCCATAACGGAGCCATTGAGATTTGCGCCTTGAGCAAAGACAACTGCGTCGAATGATTTTCCCTCAAGGCCTGCGGGAACAGCCTGAATATCAAAGGGGAGTTGTACGTCGCGAGAATTAACCACCTTGCGCACCCCGCAGGTTATGTCCCAGCCTTGCGCTTCGAACTTCTCGAGCGTGGCTTTTCCCAATGTTCCAGTGGATCCAAAAATCATCAATTCAGGCATGGCGTAAGTCTAAGTGCAATGGTGAGTCAGATTGCACGACGATGGATTTGTCAGTGGCTGGCTTTACCGTAATTCCATGATCATCAACTGTCAGACCTGCACCATGCGCGCTATTGCCTGTGGCGATTGCGTTGTCTCATTCTTTCTCGATGCTCCCGCGGTAGAACCAGATCGCGAGATTACACCTGCAACTGTTGCAGCCCTTGAACTTCTAGCCACTAACGAATTAGTGAAGCCACTTCGCTTCGTATCAGGTGGCTAAATAATCGGGTATTCAAAAAAATAATTGAAACTTGGTGCATAAAATCTAAGGTTGTTACAAAACACTTAGCTAGAGTGCAAATAATCAAGAATTCGTACCCGCATCACCGCATCGCGTATTCCCTAAGACCAGGTTTATTGCTACTTTGGCCTAATGAAACTGGAGAGATTCACTAGAGGATTAGCGGTAATCGCACTTGGCATTGGTGCAACAAGTGTCAATGTTCCAACAGCGCATGCATCTCTTTCAATTCCAAAAGGTGCATTCCAAGCATGTTCAGTTGCACCAGGTGATTACTGCATCGAAAGCGTTTCACTTACACCAGTTGGTGGCAAAGCAATTGCACTTTCTTGGGTTGCAACAGGTGGCGCAGGGGCTACTGCAGGAAATACAAATAATGTTGCTGCAGGAAAAGAATTACCAGGACGCTGGAGTGCACCTGATGCATTCGCTACCGAGAATTATGACGGCCTTTATCTAGAAGCACAGAATGCAAATGAATTTGTTCCATGGATCGTTATAGATGCAAAGCCAACTTATTCGCCAGGAAATAGAGTCTCACTTGCAGCGCTTCCAACAAGTGCAACAACTTCAGTGAACTTGAACTCTGAGGTAGCAATCACCCTGAAGATGAGAATTTCTGATTTTCAAGTTGGCGTTACATTTGGTGTTGTAACGGATGCAACCGTCAATGTCACAACCGCTGATGGCAAGAATGTTTTCGAATTCTCCGGTTACCCAGTAAAGGTGCCAACAGCTAAGAGTTCAAAGGATTGCACAGGAGATAAAGGCGTTGCCTCAACTGTTGTTACTCAATTTCAAAGCGTGATTGTTCCCTCCAATGATCCAATGGGCTTCACGATTCCTGGAAGTGCAGGAAAGATTTATGTTGGCTCTAACGGAATCTGCAAACTCTCAACTCCAGTGTGGAATGCAGATAAGAAAGCATTTAGCTATAAGGCAAGTGCCCCACGCCTTGCACCAGATGGCACAACGGTAAATACAGGTTTCTATTACGCATCGATTTCTTACGCTGATGCAATTGCGCTATGGAATCTAACTCGACCAGAAGATGCAGCAACAGCATTAGTAGTCTCTGTTCGAACAGGTGCTGGTGGCTCAACGGCTGCAACGGCCAATGTCTCTGCCAAAAATGGCAAGATTGTTATTCAAGTATCTGGCTTTGAATTCCCAGATCCAATGCTCGACATCTCACTCAATCCTGCATATAACGATCTCGGTAAGCCATCAGCTGATAGCAATATGACCGTTGCCGCATCAGAACAACAGATGAGCACACCTAAAAAATCCACCGCTGCTACAAGTAAAGGCAGCGTTGCGAAAGTTAAGACCACAACGATTTCTTGTGTAAAGGGAAAGACGACCAAGAAGGTAACTGCTGCAAAGCCTGTATGCCCAGCCGGATTCAAGAAAATATAAACGGGGGATTCCATGATGAACAAACGCTTTACTAAAGTTGTCCTAGCGATTACTTCGGTTTCAATTGCAATGCTTGCTATTTTTCCAAGTGTTGCCCTAAGTGACGTAGCGCCAATATTTGATCCCAATGAAGGCTGGACAACTCCGAATGAAGCGCAAACTCCAGGGAATATGGCAGCACTCTTTATCGATAACAGCCATATGTCACGACCTGGTGTTTCATATCTAACGCAGAATGGATTGAATCCTTCGAATAGTGCAATTGATCCAACTTGCACAAGTACAGACGATGGAAAGTGTGATTTTACAAATTATAATTTTCTAGCAACTCTTCCAACGTGC
>WLDA01000111.1 GCA_009705025.1 Actinomycetota bacterium
CCGCAGCGGCCGAGCTATATCTAATGCGTGAGTGCCTTTTGTTGTCTGTGATCGAGATTCTGGATATTTTGAAGTGACTTCATCAAATACGCCCTGCGAAACCTCATAGCAAGATCCGCATATATGCGGTCCAATCCAGGCTTGAAAATTTTTTCCACCTAGACGCTTCATCTCATCTAATACTTTTATAGCGATATCGTTTACTAAACCTTTTCTACCAACATGCACTGCAGCCACAACGCTATCTCCATGTATGAGAAGAGGAATGCAATCAGCAACTTGCACTGCCAAGTTAATCGCAGGAATAGTTGTAATTAGTGCATCACACATTGGAATCTGTTCATCGGCTGAATGCACGACATGGAATTTATCGCCATGGACTTGATTCATAAAGAGCGTAGGTCCTACACGCGCAATGAGGGAAGATCTATTCGCGGCAACATGATCTGGGTTATCGCCGACATGGTCTCCGAAATTTAGATAGTCATACGGCGACGCACTAACTCCGCCAAACCTGTCGGTGAAGAGCGTGAACAAGTACCCCTACTTCATGAAATCAGGAATATCGATCTCGTCTTCTGCAACGAGCTCTTCAAAAGTGACTCTCTTCTTTGGAATAACATCTTCGCCAAGTTCCATAGCAAAGGAGATTGGGTCATTTGCTGCAATTGGATCAGCTACTCCATTAAGTGATGCTGCATTGATAACAGGCATTGCAACGCGCTTAGGCTCGCCACCTTCAAATCCAGCTGCAACGACAGTGATTCGAACTTCATCACCTAGAGCATCATCGATTGTTGTACCAAAAATAAATTTTGCATCAGGATGAACTGCGCTTTGAACTAATTCGCATGCCTCATTGACTTCGAATAATCCAAGATCAGAACCACCTGAAACAGAGAGGAGAACACCCATAGCGCCATCAATCGATGCCTCTAATAGTGGACTCGAAATTGCTAATTCGGCTGCACGTATCGCACGGTTCTCACCACGCGCTGAACCAATACCCATAAGCGCTGAACCCGCACCTGACATCACAGCTTTAACATCTGCAAAGTCAAGATTGATAAGTCCAGGTTGCGTAATAATTTCTGTAATTCCTTGAACGCCAGAGAGTAAAACTTGATCCGCGCTCTTGAACGCGTCCGCCAAAGTTATATTGCGATCTGATATTGCAAGTAGTCGATCATTTGGAATGACAATAAGAGTGTCAACTTCTGCACGAAGATTTTCGATGCCGACATCCGCCTGGGCAGAACGCAGCTTCGCTTCAAAAGAAAATGGACGAGTAACAACACCAATAGTTAGCGCACCGAGATCGCGCGCAATCTTTGCAACAACAGGTGCTGCACCTGTTCCAGTTCCGCCACCTTCACCCGCTGTAACGAAAACCATATCCGCACCACGCAGCATTTCTTCAATATCATCTGCATGATCGAGTGCTGCTTCGCGACCCTTATCAGGATCCATTCCGGCGCCTAAACCTTTTGTTGTTTTGCGACCGATATCTAATTTCACATCGGCATCACTCATTAATAAATGTTGCGCATCAGTATTGATTGCAATGAATTCAACGCCCTTGAGTCCAACATCAATCATTCGATTAATTGCATTGACTCCACCGCCACCAATACCAACAACTTTGATGACAGCTAAATAATTTTGCGGTGAAGCCACAGTTATCCTCCTAGGGAACTATAAACCTCAACTTGAGACATATAGTTCTTATATTTATGCGTGAGGTGAACGTAAAGCGAGTTGAGCATCTAAGCAAACACCGACGCGAAGAATTTCTAAATTTATTTTGTGAAGTTATTTAACAATTGGTGCATGTGGAGCAGATACATCTATCGTCGAAATTTTTGAATTTTCTTTCAATCCAATGAGTGCTTCGTAGACCTTGATCTTCAGATCCAAATCTGAATTAGTCCCCCACTGAAGTAACACCTTTCGAGTGCCTTCATCGAGGATCAGTTCGAAAGAATCCGCATTCTTTGCCGTTATGGTCACGATTTTGGTTCGCAATTTCTCCGGAATGTTCTTAAAGAGTTCAATAGCTGCGAGACCGTTCTCGCTAGTTTGTGCCTCAACTATAGGTAGAGATTCACTCGACCCTCCAGGGATATCAAAGGTCGTCCCTGATTTATCGATGAAGCGCCCAGCAAATATCCCAATTGGTTTTCGAGGTGTTATCTGTAGGGTCACAGTTCCGTTAATCCAATTTCTAGAGACTTCGACACCCTCGATCCATAATTGCTCTTGCAATTTTCTAGCAACGGCTCTCGGTTCAACTCGCGCCAACTTCTCCCCAATAGTTACCCCGCTCAAATTTTGCATTGCATTTTGTTGCGCTCCAGTAACTACAACTTTAGAAACAGTAAAAAGCGTCGACCAAGCAATGATGTATGTAAGAAGTGCGAATAGGGCAATACCTGCAATGGAGAGAATTCTTCGATTGATTTGAATCACCTATTCCGTGCTAAAACGTTTATGTAATCCGGCGACAATAATTGGAGCAAGTGAACTAACATCTCCCGCGCCTAATGTCATGATTACATCGCCAGGTTGGGCAGTTTCAATAAGAGTCTGTGTTGCATCAATAAAGTTAGGAATAAACTCGCCCTTAGTCATCTCATTGACTATGAGCTGCGAACTAATACCGGAGATCGCCTTCTCACTCGCTGCATAAACTTCTAACAAAATTGCACGGTCCGCTTGATCGAGCACGCGCGCAAATTCGGAAATAAAAGCTTGTGTTCGTGAATATCGATGCGGTTGGAAAATTACAATTACTCGACCATCCCCTGCATAGCGACGCGCAGCTTGTAGGGTTACATCAATCTCAGTTGGGTGATGACCGTAATCATCGACAACTCGAATGCCGTGTTCGGTTCCAATCAATTCGAATCGGCGACCTGTACCTTGAAATGTTGCCAATCCAGCAATAATTGCTGAATGTTCTAAGCCAAGTGCCATACCCATTGCAAGTACCGCACACCCATTGAGCAAATTATGATGACCAGGAACATGTAATTCAATCATTCCTAAACTCTTGCCGCGCCATACAACGCGCGCTTTAGAACTCATTGCAAATAGCTCAATTTTATCTATTACTAAATCAGAACTGGCGTCAGTGCCATAAGACACTGTGGCGATTTCGCTGCATGCTTTTCCGAGCGCTTTAGATCCAGGATCATCATTGCAGTAAATAAGGAAGCCTTCAGGGTTGATTGTTGCTGCAAAATCTAAAAATGCTTGAGTCACCATCTCAGGGGTAGCAAAGAAATCAACATGGTCATGCTCAACATTTGTAACAATTGCAGCGAATGGATGATATTCAATAAAGGATCCATCTGATTCATCCGCTTCGGCTACAAATAACTCACCTGTTCCTTTATGTGCGTTAGAGCCTGATGCGGTAATCGTTCCACCGATAGCAAATGATGGATCTAAGCCACACGATTGCAGCGCTACGGCAAGCATGGAAGATGTTGTCGTCTTTCCATGTGTTCCGGCTACGGCGATGCTTTTAGAAACCGACATAAGGATTGCAAGTAATTGTGCACGAGTGAGAATGGGCAAACCAAGTTCACGTGCGCGGACTAACTCAGGATTTTGGTCAGAAATCGCAGTTGAGAAAACCACAAAGTTCGAACCATCAACATGGTCGCCCTCATGAGTGACATCGATATGAGCACCTAATATTCGAAGTGCTGCAACTACGGAGGAATCTTTAGCATCTGAGCCACTTACTTCGATTCCATATGAAAGTGCAATGCGAGCAAGACCGCTCATGCCAGCGCCACCAATACCTATGAAATGAATCCGGTGGTCTATTAGATCAGCGAGAGTTCTGCGCATCATCTGCCTACTTGACTTACGTATTCAATCAAGTTC
>WLDA01000112.1 GCA_009705025.1 Actinomycetota bacterium
GACTGCCAAACCTAGTGCATGAATGCAGGCGGGGTCAAACCGCCTAAATTACGCTCTAGATGAGGAAATCATGCTGTCCAGCCTAAATCGTCTGGTTCACAGCAAGGAGCGTAACTATAGGCCCCCCTTGTCACAGGGTCAAATCGGCATAATCGAGCAAAATTCATGGCGAAAATTTCAATAAAAAGGCCCTAAAAGCCATCTCCGCTAGGCTTTTAGGGCATATAAGACTTTTGACTAAATAAGCTCTATGGCAGCCAGATCTCTCTTGCCTTTTCTCAAAACCGCATATTTTCCGCATAAAAAGTCATTTTTTGATGGCGCAAAATCTTCGCCGCTGATTTTTACGTTATTGAGATATGCGCCACCTTCTTTGACGATGCGACGGGCGGCAGATTTCGAATCTACAACTCCTGCAACCGTGATGAGGTCAACCCATGTTGGAATCTCTTCATTTTTAGAGATAGTCGCTCGCGGTAATTCTGCAAGTGCACTTGTAAGCGTTGCTTCATCTAGTTCGCCGAGTTCACCTTGTCCAAATAATGCACGCGCAGCTGCTTCTACTCGCTGTGTTGTCTCTGCGCCATGGAGAAGTGTTGTTAGTTCGCGCGCAAGTGCTCTGTGGGCTTCACGTAATCCTGGATTCTCGTTGTGAGACTTCTCAAGTGCATTTATTTCCTCATGCGATAAGAAAGAAAATACTTTCAAGAAATTGATTACATCTTTATCTTCAGAATTCAACCAGAATTGGAAGAATGCGTACGGTGAAGTCATTTCTGGATCTAGCCAAACACTTCCGCCCGCTGTCTTTCCAAATTTCGAACCATCAGATTTAGTGAGAAGTGGGACTGTTAGTGCATGACCACTTCCACCTTCGACACGACGAATCAAATCTAATCCTGCAACAATATTTCCCCATTGATCTGAACCACCAAGTTGCAAAGTACAACCGTGACGTTTGAAAAGTTCTAAATAATCGTAGGATTGCAAAACTTGGTAAGAAAATTCTGTATAAGAAATTCCGCCTGCATCTAATCGTGATGCCACTGAATCTTTAGCAAGCATCTGATTGACGCTGAAATGTTTGCCGATATCGCGCAGGAATTCGATAGCAGAAAGCGGTGAAGTCCAATCTAAGTTATTGACTACGCGCGCTGGGTTTTTTGGTGCGTCAAAATCCAAGAATGCGGAAACTTGCGTGCGAATTCTCGACACCCAATTTTCTACAATTTCAGTTGAGTTCAATGAACGTTCTTCGTTGCGACCGCTGGGATCTCCAACTAAACCAGTAGCCCCGCCCACTAATGCAATTGGATTATGACCTGCTAATTGAAATCTACGAAGCACTAAAAGAACGACTAAATTTCCACAGTGCAAACTTGGAGCGGTTGGATCAAAACCAACGTAGAGAGTGATCGGCTTTGATAACGCCTCGACAAGTGCCTTCTCATCAGTGGATTGGGCAAGCAATCCGCGCCAGCGAAGGTCATCTAATAAATTCATACACTCATCATTCCTGTAAATGCCTTCTGGGCGTCGGCAATACTCTTTTGCGTTGCGAGATTTTCTGAACGTGCCTTCTTGATTTGGGCGCTCACTTGAGATGGCGCAGTACCGCCATGTGTCACACGAGCTTCAAGTGCACCTTTGACAGTGAGAACTGCTCGCACTCCCCCATCAAGGGAGGCATGTATGGACATATATTCAGAATCAGTAAGTTCGTGTAACTGACGGTTAGTTGATTCGCACAAAGCAACACATTTACCGGCCGCTTCATGGGCTTGTGCAAATGGAATCTTTTTCAACACTAAGTAATCCGCAATCTCAGTTGCGAGTGAGTATCCGAGAGGTGTCGCATCCAACATCTTCTGGCGATCGAAATCAGTTGTTGCAACCATTCCAGTTATTGCAGGCAAGACGAGTAACAAAGTGTCGATGCTATCGAAAAGCGGTTCCTTATCTTCTTGAAGGTCTCGGTTATATGCAAAAGGTAAACCTTTGAGCATCGTTAGAACGGAAACAAGATTTCCGATAAGTCGACCTGACTTACCACGTGCAAGTTCGGCCATATCTGGATTCTTTTTCTGCGGCATAATTGAAGATCCAGTTGAATATTGATCAGCAACTTTTGCCCATGAAAATTCTGTTGAAGCCCAGAATGTCCACTCTTCACCAATTCGAGATAGATGTACGCCAACCATTGAAAATATAAAGAGCGCTTCGGCAACATAATCACGATCACTAACCGCATCGATACTATTTGCAAACGTTTGTGCAAAACCCAAATCTTTGGCAGTTGATTGTGGATCAAGAGGTAGCGAAGAACCTGCTAGTGCGCCGGCGCCTAGCGAACTAACTGATGTACGAGAAAGCCAATCATGTATGCGATCTAGATCGCGAGCGAATGCTTGTGCATGCTTTGCTAATTCATGACCAAACGAGATCGGTTGCGCATGTTGGATATGCGTGAAGCCAGGAGCCGGTGCGTCTACATATTCATTGGCCTTGTTCAAAATTGCATCTTGTAGTTGCGTCAAAAGTTGAGCAATTTCTAACATGTGATCAATGGTGAAAAGTCGAAGATCAGTTGTGACTTGGTCATTGCGCGAACGTCCGGCACGCAGAACGCCGCCGGTAGCACCCAGTTTTTCAGTCAGACCGCGCTCTAGGGCGCTATGTACATCTTCATCGCTAGCAATGGGAGCAAAAGCACCTGAAGCCACTTCTGAAATTAACTCCTTGAGTGCACCTTCGATAGATTTTGCATCATCTCTTGAAATAAGCGAGCTGCTGCGCAAAACCGAGAGATGCGCCAAAGAAGAGCGAAGATCGTAAGGGGCTAAACGCCAATCGAAATGAATACTTCGAGACAGGGCGAAAACAGAATCAGCAGGTGATGAAGAAAAGCGACCTCCCCAGAGTGCCATTATTTCCTCTTCCCTCTTTTAGTATTCGAATCAGCGTAAGCGAGCAATTCTTTCGCTAATTGGGCTCCACCCGTTGCTTTCTTAGATACAAGAATAATCGTGTCGTCACCAGCAATAGTTCCAATGACGCCGGTGAGATGGGCATGGTCGAGTGAACTAGCTAAAAATTGGGCCGCACCTGGTGGTGTGTGAATAACGGCGAGATTCGCGCTGTGATCAACAGAGAGAATAAGTTTCGCTGGCAGCGGCGTAACGCGAGAGAGTGCATCATCTGAGGATTTTCCCAATTTGTAAACAGATTCACCATCGTTGTCACGACCTCTAATGGCACCTAGTTCTTCTAAGTCACGACTAGCAGTTGCTTGAGTAACGCGAAATCCTGATTTCTTTAGATGCGTTACTAAATCTGATTGTGAACGAATAAGTCCAGATTCAATCAGAGCTACTGCTTTTGCTCTGCGTGCTGAAACTCCATGAGAACTAGTTGTCATGTGCCATCACCTTTTCAAATATTGAACAGAATTTGTTGAGTTGGATTCGCGAAATATTGAGAGCAGGTGCAATTCGAATTGTTGAATCATTGGCAGCGTTGACCAAAACACCCTGCTCTAGCATTTCTCGAGCAATTTTCGATGCAATCGGCTTATCAAGTTCGATACCGATAAGAAGACCAGCACCACGCACCTCTGATACACCCTGAATTACTGCAATTCTTTGCATAATGAACTCTTGATTCTTTCGAACCTTAGGCATCAACTTATCTTTTTCAATAACATTAATTACAGCCAAAGCTGCAGCAGTTGTTATTGGGTTACCGCCAAACGTGGATCCATGATCGCCAGCAACAAAGAGTTGCCCAGCATCACCAAGGGCGATCATTGCGCCCAATGGCAATCCACC
>WLDA01000113.1 GCA_009705025.1 Actinomycetota bacterium
AAAGCTCGCTGCAATTATTACTGAAGAGCACGGAAAAGTTCTCAGTGATGCCCTCGGTGAAGTAACTCGTGGGCTAGAAGTTGTTGAATTTTCTTGCGGTATCCCACATCTTCTCAAAGGTGGATTCTCAGAAGAGGTGTCAACGGGTGTAGATGTTTATTCAATTCGCCAAGCACTTGGCCCAGTTGCGATTATTTCTCCATTCAATTTTCCCGCAATGGTTCCAATGTGGTTCTTCCCGGTCGCAATTGCATGTGGCAACACTGTCATTGTGAAACCTTCAGAGAAAGATCCAAGTGCGGCCATTTTTATGGCAGAGCTATGGAAGAAGGCGGGCCTTCCTGATGGTGTATTCAATGTTGTCCACGGAGATAAAGAAAGTGTCGACGCACTCCTTACACATCCAGGAATCAAGTCTGTTTCATTTGTTGGCTCAACACCTATTGCTCGTTATGTCTACGAAACTGGAACAAAATCTGGCAAGCGAGTTCAAGCACTTGGTGGCGCAAAGAACCACATGGTTGTCTTGCCAGATGCCGATTTAGAATTAGCAGCAGATGCAGCAATCAACGCAGGTTTTGGTTCAGCAGGCGAGCGTTGCATGGCAATTAGTGCACTCGTTGTTGTGGAACCAGTTGCAGATGTTCTCATCGAAAAAATTAGGTCACGTATGGCAAAAATTAAGACTGGTGATGGGACAAAGGGTTCAGATATGGGGCCGCTAGTTACTCGTGTTCACCGCGATAAAGTCGCTTCGTATATTGATGCAGGTGTAAAAGAAGGCGCAACTCTTGTAGAAGATGGCCGCACCGTAAAGGTAGATGGAAATGGTTTCTGGCTTGGGCCAACACTTTTTGACAATGTAAAACCTTCTATGAGTATTTATAACGAAGAAATTTTTGGACCAGTTCTCAGTGTTATTCGCGTGAAGAGCTATGACGAGGCGCTTGATCTAGTAAATAAGCACGAGTACGGAAACGGAACAGCAATATTTACTAATGATGGTGGCGCAGCCCGCCGATATCAAAATGAAGTAGAAGTTGGAATGGTCGGTATAAATGTTCCAATTCCAGTGCCTATGGCGTACTACTCATTTGGTGGTTGGAAGAATTCACTCTTTGGCGATTCACACGCACATGGCACAGAAGGCGTTCACTTCTTTACTCGTGGCAAAGTTGTTACGAGTCGTTGGTTAGATCCAAGCCATGGCGGAATCAATTTAGGTTTCCCTCAAAACACATAATGAGTTCTACGCATTCATTATGGCAAGAGATTGAATTTTCATTTACATCAACTAAATCTTACGAGAATGCATATACAGATGTAGAGCTTTGGGCAGATTTCACGTGTGATGATGGCACGGTAATGAGACGTCCAGGTTTTTGGTCTGGTGAAAATAATTGGAAAATTCGTTTTGCTCCGCCAACGGTTGGAAAGTGGAGAATCTCGCTCTTTTCAAATTGTGAAGACCAGTCGTTCAAATTTGAGGATACATTTGAAGTTACAAACGAGATATTAGGCGAGAATCTCTTTTATCAAAAAGGATTTTGGTCGCTACCAACAGGGGAGCGCAACCTAAAATTTCGTGACGGAAGTTCTGATCTCATCGTTGCAGATACTGCATGGGCTCTACCGTGGCGTGCAACCGTTGAAGATGTAAAGCTCTACGCAAAAGATCGAAGAACAAAAGGCTTTAACGCAGTTCTACTTATGGTTGTACAACCAGATATGGGAGCACGCGGCCCGCGAGATCGAGGTGCTGATGAAGGATTTGCTGTTGGCTTTGAAGATTTACATGAAGGGCACATCAATCTTCTCAATCCCGACTATTTTGATTATTTAGATTCACTAATTTCAGTATTAGTTGAAAATGAAATTGTTCCTGTGTATTCGCCACTATTTTTTGGGTTTGGTTGGAAGGGACTCGGTGTAATAGGCCCCATTGTCGATTCACAAGAGTATGCACGTTTTTGTCGTTACATAGTTGCTCGATATGGTGCGCGACCTGCGATTTATCTAGCTGGTGCTGATGGAACAGGTGTTGAAGCACAGGTAGAAGTTGGTGGAAAAGAATTTCATAAATGGGATTGTTATGGACAACCAACTGGGATTCATTACAGGCCGCACATACGCCCTAACGCACATCAAAGTGCTGAGTGGTTAGATTTTCAGTGGTGCCAAACCGGACATGGTGGTGAACATATTCAAGAACGTGTTGCAGACATGTGGCGCAATGAACCACAACGAGCAATTGCTAATGGTGAACCGTCATACGAAAACACTGGAGTAATTGGAAAATCTGCAGGATGGTGGCAAGGACATGAAGCGTGGAGCAATCTCTGTGCTGGTTCAACAATGGGAGTTGTTTATGGCGCTGCCTGTTTATGGGGATGGCGATTACATAAAGATGAATTAGGACACAGTGATTTTTTTCTTGCACCAGGATGTGGATGGCGCGAGGCACTTGATTTTGAAGGAGCAACATATGTTGGTTTAGTCGGGAAAATTTTGCGTGGATTACCAATTGCGCAGATAGAACCGAGCTGGAGTGAAGCAATTTCACCACGAGGACTTATTGTTCACGGCAGACTCTTTATTGGTTATCAAGAAAATGGCGGCCCACTCGATGTTCGAGGTGATGGAATCCCTTTAAATTACAGGGTTATTGATCCAACGAGTGGAAGAGAAATACTTCGTGGACGGCGCGAGAAAATTGAGTCGATAATCCCAGATACTGGTACTGGTGCACGGGTTTACATCTGCGAAGCCTAAGATAAGCAAGTGCAAAAAGTACTTCAGCCTAAAAGTAAGTTAGTCAATATATTTTTAGCTGTATCAATAATCTATTTTGCGATTCCAATTATGTTTCTTTTTGTTAGTTCTACAAAACCACCTCAGGATTTCGGAAACACATTTTCATTATGGTTTGGTCACTCATTTAGCTTCTTCCAAAACCTCCAATGGTTAGTAGATTCAAATGGTGGTATTTATGTTGTCTGGCTAAAAAACACTATTTTTTACTCACTAACTGGTGCCATCGGAGCGCTACTTTGTTCTGCCATGGCCGGTTTTGCGATTGCCGCTTATGAATTTAAAGGCGTGCGTCAACTACAGGCTTTTATTCTATTTCTTGTCATGGTTCCAGCTAATACTCTTGTTCTCCCACTGTTTATTTATTTTGCGAATTTTAATCTAATCAATACACCATGGGCAGTGATCCTGCCTTCATTAGTTAATCCACTCGGAACTTTTATTATTGCTTATTACGCGAAAGAGAACCTGCCGAAAGAACTTATTCAAGCGGCAAGACTTGACCGAGCGAGTGAGATCCGAATTTTTATCCAACTTTCAATTCCTATTTTGCGCCCAGCCTTAGCGACAGTATTTCTACTTAATTTGGTAACTAACTGGAATAATTTTTATTTACCTTTACTTATGTTCAACGATGCAAAGCTTTTCCCTTTATCTGTTGGGCTTGGAACTTCATACGGAGGACCAGGATTGATTATGGGGGCCTTTGTTGCGATGGCTCCTATCTTGGTCGCCTTCCTCTTCCTTCAACGCTTCTGGCTCAAAAATATTACTGCGGGCTCAGGCGTATAAGCCTGAGTGCGTTTTATCCAATAACAGCTTTCTCATCTATAGTTTGCCTACGTGCGATTCTTAAATACACCCACGTATGACCTCACCTATGACGATGTATTCATGGTGCCAAGCCATTCCGAGCTTTCAAGTCGAATGGAAGTTGATTTAGCCTCACATGATGGATCTGGAACAACAATTCCTTTAGTTGTAGCAAATATGAC
>WLDA01000114.1 GCA_009705025.1 Actinomycetota bacterium
CCAAAGGGCTACAAGAAGAAGTAACACAATCACTTCACTCTCTCCTTGGGTGAGAAACTAGGGAAATAATCGTTCCCGGTTAGTAAGAAATTACTAGCCGGGAACGATTTCTCTAAATCTTTAGCGTTACATGACTAGAGCAAAGGAATCCAGTGAAAAGTCGCAAGAGTAAATTTCTCTCAGCATTTGTAGCTGTTTTTCTATTCCTAACATTAGTTCCTGCTTTTTCTTCGGCAGTAGAACCAGTCACAGATGAAAGTTTTGCACCTAGCGGTCCTCCAGTTTCCGGGGTTGGTGGATATACCGGCATACATTTCGAAGATGGATTGCACATATCGCGGGGCCCTTCATTTCTTGGTGCGATATCTCCATTAGGAGCGTATACAGATTGTGAATCACTTCAAGATCCGAAGTGTTCAGATACTTTTTATTATAATTGGCGAGCATATTTGTCACCATGTGTTACTGCCACTGATTTTGATTGCGTTGAGTCTCTATCTGCCATAAAGGAAGATGGAAGTAAAATTGCAGGTGTATTGAGTCGTAAATTCCCGACAAGTTTCAAAACGTCTTACAAAGGTAGCACCACCGTAAATTTACCTTCTGGTGGAGAGCCGAGTCTTTGGCACTTTGATGGAATTACACATTCAGGAGGGACAGAGTTCTTTTTAGCTCCGAATTACGATTCCTACAATTGGTATGTAAAAAGTGGATCCGAACAAACACGGCTCCAGGTTGCACTATTCCCTATAAATATTGTTTATGACCCAGGGTACAAACAAGCAATCACAAATGGTGCAGGTGGTCTTTTGTATTCCGACAGTAAATGTGTATTCACAGATGAAGGAGCTTGCTTACGCAGAAATGCATTTCCAGCAAATATAGGTTATGAAGTGAAACTACGTCTTAAAACACCTGTAAATGGTTGGATACATGCGCGAATGCAATCACCAAGTGTCTCTATGATAAAAAATGCTGATGGAAATACAGAGCTGACAATCAGTGCATCACCAGTGCTGGTACCTGTCGCATACGCTTGGGCAAAAAACACCGACTTACCAGCCAATCTCAATCAATTTTTGGATTCCAAATCTGTTGGAGGTTCGTTTTATTTCGGGCCGGTCGGTGGAAGCCGTAATCAAGTAGCCGTCTTACGAGATGCTAATTCTGAGTACAACGAAGAATCCTTCAAAGAATTTTCCTTATGGCAATCAGTCATAAATGATAAAGCTGCAGCTATAAAATCAACATGGTCTTTTAGAACCCTTGGCGGTTATGCCGTAAAGAACACTGGAACTTGCTTTTCAAAGAATAAGGAATTGAGTGGAATAGTTACAACAAATGCAACTGTCTACATCTCAAGTCCTCCAACATTCAATCCAACCGATCAGACTCTGGATTACAAGGTTGCATCACCGCACTTTGATAAAACTGGAGCAGTCGAGCTCAAGGGAAATTATGATTTAGCAATTAGATCAGACGTTGCTCGATGTCTATATGGCTATACAAACGCTCCGGTTTCAGCAACCATCAGCGTTGTGTCCGCTGATGGAACGAATCAAATTGCTACAACAGTAGTTAATGAAAAAAACGGTTGGCTCTATCTCTCTGCTAATAACTTTGGATATTCAGCTCCAACTCTGAAAGTAAAATTGATTCAGGATGCACCTACTCCAGTAGTAACGCCGACCCCTACCCCGACTCCAACAGCAACAATCAAGCCGGTTTCAATTCAGAAAATGATCGTGTGCGTCAAAGGTAAAACAACCAAGAAGGTTAAAGCCATCTCTCCAAAATGCCCATCCGGATATAAGAAGAAATAGAGACCATGAAATCAAAATCTGTAACAGCAATTGCGATTGCCTTCTTTATTGGAGTGGGTTCTGTAACTTCAGTGAACGCAGCTACGAGTTCCGTTGGCGACCCTGGTCGTTCATGGGCTATTCCAAATGATGGTGAACTTGGGCAACACGTTCAGCAATTTCTAGACACGGACATTGGTAATCCAGTTTCATACTTGGTGAAAAATGAAAACTGGTCGAAATACAACGATGAAGATCCGACTTGTACGAGCTTGGAAGATTCAAAGTGCTCTTCTGGAAATGTTTCGTTTCAGGCCGTAATTCCTTTTTGTAAAGATGGTAAAGATCTAAACTGCACTTTAGATTTTGGAACTATTGATGCATCCGGAAAGAAAACAAGTGGGGTATTTTCTAGATATTTTCCCTTAAAAGCTCAAAATGAATATGTTGGAAATTCAGCCTTTAAATTACCGAGTGGAGTAGCGGGTTCACTCTTTACAATTCCACAGGCACCGCACGATGGAGGAAACACATATTTTCTTTCGGTTCTTTTACAAGGAAGCGGTACTAGCTTAAGTTCGATTTCATTGCAGGATTTTACTATTCGTATGTATCCAGTAAAGCTTGAAAATAACAATTATAATTGTGGTGGCGTGTGCAATGAATATGGTTTTGTAAAAGTACTAAAAGGTGTTACAGGAAACCCAACCGGAAAAGATACATGGTTAGTTTCTGGACCAGGCCTTCAAGGAAATAACTTTTGCGTTGCAGATTCAACTAAAGAAGGATTGTGCGCACAGCGTTATGCATTCCCTGCAGATATTCGTTACTACGTCACCGTAAAAATGCAGCAAATTCCATCAGGTTGGATGCATGGACGCATGAGTGAACCTGAAATTCAAATCAAGAAGGAAGCGGATTATTCAACAATAGAGATAACAGCTAATCCGGTTGCGGTTCCTGCTATTTATAAGATGTATAACTATCCGCAAATGCCCGACGAGCTGAAATCACAATACGATGTAAAGACTGGTGCATATAAAAATTCTGATAGGTTTAAAAATGATCCACTTAATGCAGCACCTGGTGGCAGGACAGCAGAAAATGATGATCCACTAAAAAGAAATGTGATCAATAAAATAGATGCTTCTGCGCCATGGGGAATGGATGAACTCAAGCTTTGGCTCCCATTTCTAAATGATCAAGCAACTGCTCTGCTTTCATATTGGAGTGTTAGGACACTATCCACAACTGAGCGAGAAGGCTCCAATGCATGCTTTAGCGATAAGGAAAATGTCACAGGAATTGTCACCACAAATTCAACTCAATATTCAGCTGGACCTCCATCATTTAACAAAGCTGAAGGAACTTTGGAATACAAGGTGGGTGCGCCTCACTATGCAACTGATAAATCTGTGTTCAAGGGCTCATATGATCTTGTGATGCGCTCTGATGTTGCTCGTTGCGTTTATGGTTTCTCTAAAGCGCCAATCAACGCAACAATTGCGATTACTAGTGCTGATGGAACGCCTCAAGTTGCAACAACTGTTATGGGTGAGAAAAATGGCTGGGTCTATTTGCAAGCTAAAAACTTTGAGTTCTCGACTCCGGTAATCAAAGCAAAATTAACTCAAGAACCAGAGCCAACTCCAGCCCCGACTGTAACTCCAACACCTACGCCGGCTCCTTCGGTTACAGCAAAAGCAACCGCAAAGAAGAATACAATTTCGTGTATCAAGGGAAAGGTTACAAAGAAGGTAACCGGGGTAAATCCAAAGTGCCCGACTGGATATAAGAAAAAGGGATAGCAATGAAATATCTACGCAATAGATTTGTTCAAAGCTTTATAGCTATCTTTGTCTTCTATATTGCAATAATTATTCTGATCTCTCAAAACCCAGGGGGAGATGCTTACGCCATTGATGACGCTTTGATTGAGAAAAGTTCTGAGGATCGTCTAGAAGTGCTCATGCAAATTACTGGCGTTGATCCACTC
>WLDA01000115.1 GCA_009705025.1 Actinomycetota bacterium
CACCTGCATTTACAAGTTCTTGAATTCCATTCTCAACACTTTCACGATCAATTGATTTGAGAGTGACTGTGTTTAGTGCATACCCAACTTCGCGAGCAGATTCGCGAATCGAATGAAGCATCGATGCTGGTCCAAATAGCGTTGTGTCATAGCTGAGCACGCCTATAGTCGAACTCTTTCCCGTTACTAATGCACGCGCCGCAAGGTTTGGTCGGTATCCCAATTTTTCCATTGATGCTAAAACTTTTGCACGAGTCTTATCGCTAACGCTTTCGTGATTATTGAGAACACGCGAAACTGTTTGATGAGAAACACCGCTTGCTTGCGCTACATCGAACATGGAGGGTGGACGTTTTGTCATGAAAACCCTCTCTGTTCGCCATATTAGCGATAACAGGGATTATTCAAGCATGCATGCGTATAAAAGGGAATTATTCTTGTTCAATAACCTCAAAGGACCATGCACCTAATTCGAGGCTCTTTACTTTGGAATCATTGCGCAAACTAGTGGCAGCAAAGGGCAATTTTACTCTTGCTTTATCCCAGCCCCAATTGAAAATGAAATGAAGGGTTTTCCCATCTTTTGTTATTGCAGAATTCGTACGTACTGATTGTGAATCAGATTGCGGAAGCTCTCTCTTTGTAATGAGCGAGCGCACCCAGTGAGATATCCCTTTACTCAATTCATAGTTAGGCAGAGTGCCAATATATGTTGCTCGGCCTTTGCCAAATTCTTTTGTCGTAACTGCAGGAAAGTCTTTGAAGAAAGGATGATCATACGTAGCTAAAACTGTTGCATCATCAATGATGAGGCCATCAACCCAATGAGTTGCACCCGCATTGTTTTCTTTGAAACCCTTCACACCTAACGGCATCGTCAGGTGACTAAATTCGTTGTAATGAACTCCAAGTGCCTCTCGCATTACACCTGGCATCACATCTGTATTTATCGTTCCTTTTGGATTTGCATAACCAGTTCGAGGCGTGACAATGAGGTGCCCTCCTGCGCGGGCGTATTCCACTGCATATTTCAAAACGTCTTCATTTGCAATGTAGTAACCGGGAATACAGAAGACAGGATGTGTGCGAACTAATTCTGCTGGATCACTTGGTAATTGGTCTTCTGCAAAAAACTGCACGTGTAAATCTGATGTATAAAAGAGATCGCTGAACGTGTTTAGGAATTTTCGGTATGACTCTTTATCTCCAAGCGGAGCACCTGATGCTTCAGTGCGAAGTGCTGGTTGAAATTCCATAGCCCAACGACTTTGAGCCGAGATCAACATTGCTACTTCGCTCACCGGTATTAGCCCAAGTGCACGTGGGCCTAATTTAGAGAGTGTGGCACTGATTTCTTTGAATGATTCATATGTACGACCTGGTTGAAGATTATGGCCAAGGATTCCGCCCCAATAGCTTTCATGGCCAAATGGAATTGTGTGCCAATGCCAATATTCGACCATTTCGGCGCCGCGAGAAATAAGTGCAACGGCAACTTGTTCTAATTGACCTGGGTACGGCGGAAACATTCCTGAATTTGGAGGATGGCCAAGCATCGTTGCATTTGTTTCAGTAACTAAGAAGTTTTCTTGCTTTAGACCTCTTGCCATATTCGCAAGTAAATAAACAAGCCCCGGTCCCGAGTGGCGCGCAGTCCATGGTGTTCCGCCTTGAATTTTCTCAGGTTGAGGATGCATCAGACCATCTTGTGGTGAGTAGTAAACATTGACTGATGTGAGATCTAATTTCTTAGAGATTTCATTATCATCACTGCCTACACGACCTAAATCAATACAAGTTGTAACAAAATGTTTAGCGGGCACAATCTCGCGAACAATATCTGCCTGCCACCCAATGTACTTTGTAGTCAATTGCGATTGAAATGTGCGCCAATCAAGATCATATGTTGGATCTGTATTCCCTTCAGGCAACCAAATATCTTCCCAGTTACTGATTTGATGAGACCAATAGACCAGGCCCCATTCGTGATTGAGATTCTCAATTGTTTTGTACTTTGCCTTTACATACTCTTTGAATTCTGCGAATGCGTGTGGGTTATGGAAAAGCTCAAGTCCTGGTTCGTTATCTACTTGCCAGCCAATAATTGATGGATGGTCTTTATAACGCTCAACGATTTTGCGAATAACGCGCTCTGCATATGTAAGAAAGAGTGGATTGGAATAATCAACATTTTGGCGATGACCATAGGCAATTGGTTGGCCCGCTTTTCGTTGAGCGATAAGTTCTGGATGCTTACTTGCTAGCCACGGTGGAATTGCATATGTCGGTGTGCCAATAATGATTGAAATACCTTGCTTTTCTGCCTTATCTAATATCGGTTGCAACCACTCTAAATTGAATACTCCATCGGATGGTTCCCATAATGACCACACTGATTCGCCAACACGAAGAACAGAAAGGCCGCCTTCTTCCATAAGTTCAAAGTCTTTATCAAGGCGAGGTACCTGGTTATATTCGTGATAATAACAAGCACCGTATAAGAATTTACTTGGCGTAAAAGTTTTCACGCCCGCAACGATAAGTCAGAGACCTAGATCAGTCAATGAAAATGCAGTGCGATATTCATATCCTGCATCGAGGATTGCTTGTTTTGCTCCGCGTTCGACAATGACGGCAACGCCAACAACTATTGCGCCAGCATCGATAAGAGCTTCGACAGCAGTAAGAACTGAACCGCCAGTAGTAGATGTATCTTCCACTGCGACAACTCGCTTACCTTTCACATCTGGTCCTTCAATTCGACGTTGCAGCCCGTGTGCTTTTTCGGCTTTGCGAACAACAAATGAATCAAGCTTTTTTCCTTGGGTCGCAGCCACATGCATCATGGCTGTTGCAACAGGATCTGCGCCAAGAGTGAGGCCGCCTATTGCTTCATAATCCCAATCACTAAGAAGATCGAGCATGACCGCTCCAACAAGAGGCGCTGCCTCATGATCGAGCGTGACGCGACGAAGGTCAACGTAATAGTCGGCCTCTTTGCCTGAAGAGAGAATGACTTTGCCGTGTACAACGGCTTTCTTGATTATTTGCTCTTTTAATAATTCGCGTGCGCTCATGCGGAAAGCCTATCGTGTACAAATTCTTTTTCTGAGTTACTCTCCCACAATTGAAATAGCAGCGAGGAGATTTGCATGAATTCACGTATCAGGGGCGCCGATGGATTCCGCGCAATCGCGTGCATGATGGTTATTTACCACCACGTTATGCAGCGCCTTGATCCAGCGGCCTCGCCAATGTGGGTACAAGTTATTCAATACATGGGCATGCGAGGAGAAGTTGGCGTAAGTATTTTCTTCGTTCTTTCAGGATGTCTCTTGGCTACTCCTTTCTGGAATGCATTTATTGGGCATACCCCACAACCAAAGATGCGTACATACTTTCAAAATAGAGCAGCTCGAATCTTGCCTAGCTATTACTTCATACTGATTTTATCTACTTTCCTTGCAGTCAAAATTATTAATTTTGAAATCGTCTGGTCTCGCATTGTCTCAGGCGTACTTCTTGTTTCACATTTTCATTGGAATACATTCTTTGCTTCCGAACTTGATCCACCGCTTTGGACAATCACACTTGAGATTTGGTCATACATATTGCTTCCAATCGTTCTATTCTCTATTTTTTGGAAAGCACGCACAGTAAAAGCAGCAGCAATTGGAATGGGAATCTGGATTGTATTTCTTCAATCTTTACAGCCACTTATCATCAAATTTTTTATGACAGATGATTACCTCAAGGGCTGGGAATGGGGTTGGGCTGGCGGAG
>WLDA01000116.1 GCA_009705025.1 Actinomycetota bacterium
ACCCCAGTCATAACTCCTAGTTTGATAAAGAGAAGAATGAGTGGACGATTTGGCAAGTTAGATTTTTTGCGACGCATACGATCATAGAAATTTATGAGCAAAGTAAGAGTCAAGAAAAATCCGAGCATCAACCAACCAGCCCACTGAGGCATATTGTCATTCATGATTGCCTTGAGTTCTGGGACTTCAACGCGATAGATACCACCATCTCCAAGGAGTGCTAATTGCAAACCTTGGAAACCTAGGAATAATCCCAGAGTTACAACGAATGATGGAACACCGACTTTGGCAACGAAGAATCCAATAAAAGATCCGACTAAGAATCCGACAACGAAGCCAGCCAAAATGGATACGCGCCAATCCCAGCCAGCTTTATTGGTGAGAATAATAAAGAAGGCCATTGAAAGTCCGGATGTAACACCTGCAGAGAGATCGATTTCTGCAATCAAAATTACAAAGACGAGTGCCATTGAGAGCATCATCAACGTTGCTGATTGAACTAATAGGTTCGCAAAATTGAGCTTTGTAAGGAAGTAAGGGTTCAAACTAGCGAATAGGCCAGTAAGAAAAAAGAGTGAGATTACAGATGGCAATGCACCCATTTCACCGCTTTTTACACGGACAAAATAATTCCTTACTTGGTCGCGGATTGTGCCTTCGTGGCCGGAGCTAATTGTGGTTGTTGTAGTTGTACTCATTGTTACGCCTGCTCCATGCTCTTAGTTCCGGTGATGTAACCAACTACATCAAGGTGATTAGTCTCTGTTGCTTTGAGGTGAGCAACCATCTTTCCCAAATACAAAACGCTGATGTCATCACATACCTTGAAAACATCTTGCAAGTTGTGGCTGATAATAATTACTGCAACACCAGAGTCGGCAAGACGGCGAACAAGATTGAGAACTTGTTCAGTCTGAGCAACGCCTAGGGCTGCAGTTGGTTCATCGAGGATTACAAGTTTTGCTTTACGAAGTACGGATCGAGCAATCGCAACAGTCTGGCGTTGTCCACCAGATAAAGATGCAACTTTTTGACGTACTGATTTCACTGTACGAATTTTGAGGCCCGCAAGAGTTTGAGTTGCCTCAAACTCCATGTGTGGTTCATCAAGTGTCATGCCAGTCATCTCTTCGCGACCAAGGAACATATTTTGAACAATGTCGAGGTTTTCACACAAAGCTAGATCTTGATACACAACTTCAATCCCAAGTGCAGCAGCTTGACGCGCACTATTGAGATGAACTTCATTACCTTCAAATTTAACAACACCAGAGTCGTAGGACTGGACTCCAGCAAGACCTTTAATCAACGTTGATTTTCCTGCGCCATTGTCTCCAACGAGGGCGGTGACTCGACCTGCATATGCTTTGAAATTAATACCTTGCAATACATCTACTGGTCCAAAACTTTTGACAACATTTTGAAGTTCGATGACGGGTGTGTCCATGGAGTGCCTCTCTCGGAGTTATTTCCTTCTAATTACTTCTTGCAAATTGTTCATTAATTAGTATGTCGTGCTTCAAACTGAGGGGGAAATTGCGAAAACCTTTGCGCCGACCATGTGGCCGGCGCAAAGGTTTATTCACGCATTTATATTATGCAACGCCGTACTTTGTACATGCTGCAGCTACTGCTGCTGTACAAATTTCTTCAGCCTTTGCATCTCCTGCAGCAACAACATCCTTGACCTTATCTGGGCCAACGAGTACTGGTGTTACTGCTACGTATGGAGTTCCATCAGCAAGAGTCTTATCTGCTGTTGGCTTCTCACCCTTGAGGAGTGCGATTGCCAAGTCAGATGCAGCTGTTGCTTCTAGTGTGAATGGCTTGTAGACAGTTGCTGTCTGCTTGCCAAGCAATACGTTCTGTAGACCAGCTACTGATGCATCTTGTCCTGAAACTGGAACAGTCTTCTTGTTCTTATCCAAGATTGTGATGATGTTTGCTGCGTTGTTATCGTTTGGTGCAAGAACTGCATCGACCTTACCCTGAACAGCTGTGTAAGCCTGCTCGAATAGTGTTCCAGCCTTTGCGCCATCCCATGTTCCAGCCATTTCAAATACTGGCTTTACACCAGCAGCAGAAAGAACTGCTACAGCACCGTCATAGAACATCTTTGCATTTCCATCAGATGGATCGCCTTGTCCGTAGATAACGCGAGCTGTTGCTGGATCGATTCCCTTAGCTGCAAGGCCATCAAGAATTGATTGTCCTTCTAGTGCGCCAACTGTTTCGTTATCGAATGAAACGTAGTAGTCAGCTCCTGCGATTGGACGGTCATAAGCGATAACAGGAATACCTGCTGCCTTTGCCTTCTCAGTTACCTGAACAGCTGCTCCTTGATGATCAACAAGAATCATCACGCCGCAACCCTTGCTCATCATTTGTTCAGCAATTGTTGCGTACTTAGCTGTATCGCCTTGTGCATTCTGAATATCTGCTTCGAAACCTGCACCTGTAAGTGCTGTTTCAAGTGCTGGACGATCTCCAGTCTCCCAACGTGGTGAAGATTCTGCGTCAGGAAGGATGATGCAAGCACGTGTGCTTCCGGCTTCTTCGCTCTTTGAGCAGCCAGTAAGTGCAATCGCGATAGCTGCAAATGCTGCAGTAATCGCTAAATGGCGCTTTGTCATAGATTTATTACCTTTCGAAAGGTGGAAAACACCCTAGGTCGAATCTTTTCCGACCAAACAAGGAAGGTGTAACCACGTCGTAGGTTATGCCAGAAGCGTGCAAAAGAGAATATTTGATTGGGGATTTCCCCCTATGCAATCTAACAATTAGGTAACGTTTATATGGGCGCTCACGGTAACCTTGGGCGTATGCCTTCGCAGATTGATGAGTTATCACGCGTAATAACCGAAGCTATCGCGCGCGCAATCACATCTGGTCAGATCGAGGCGAGCCTGCCAGAGGCGATCCCCCTAGAGCGTCCGAAGAATCGTGATCATGGAGATTATGCGACTTCCATTGCTCTTCAGCTGGCCAAGGCAGCGGGCAAGAACCCTCGAGAAGTGGCACTCATCCTTCAAAAACACATAGGCACCACACCTCTTATATCTGCAGTAGATATCGCAGGTCCTGGCTTTCTCAACTTCACTCTAAATCGGGCAAGCCAAGCAAATTTAGTGAACTCGATTATTGAAAGTGGCGCTAAGTATGGCCAAGGAAATTCTCTTTCTGGAGTTCGCATTAACCTCGAATTTATAAGTGCAAATCCAACAGGTCCATTGCATTTAGGTCACACACGTTGGGCTGCAGTCGGTGATGCACTCGGTCGAGTACTAAGTGCCGCAGGGGCAGATATATCGCGAGAGTTTTATATCAATGATCGCGGGAATCAAATGGATCTCTTTGGGGCATCACTTGAAGCAGCAGCACTGGGCAAGCCAATTCCTGAAGATGGGTATCAAGGAAATTACATTCATGATCTTGCACTGGAAGTAGTTGGCGCAAATAATGGAATAAAGGATTTACCAGAACCTGCGCGACTTGTTGAATTTCGCGAACGCGGTTATCAACTACAACTGAATCAACAGAAAAAAGTACTCGACACTTTTGGAACACACTTTGATACTTGGTTTTCAGAGCGCTCGCTCCATGACGCAGGTTCCGTAGAACACGGAATCGATGTTTTGCGTAAGCAAGGTCATGTCTTTGAACTCGATAATGCAACGTGGCTTCGCACTACTGATTTTGGTGATGATAAAGATCGCGTGCTTACAAAAAGCGATGGCTCTCTTACCTACTTCTCATCAGATACTGCCTATTACAT
>WLDA01000117.1 GCA_009705025.1 Actinomycetota bacterium
GCAACAGGTGCTGTGAATCCAAAGGGTTGGGGACTCAATGTTCCAGCAGTTCCTTCAAAGATTGTTGATACACCGGACTTCGGTCTCTTTGGCCAATTCAACCTATTCGGTTCATTTAGTCAGGTATCTGCAATCACTGCAATCCTTTTAGTCTTCACTCTTTTGCTATCTGACTTCTTCGACACAGTTGGAACAGTCACAGCAATTGGACATGAAGCAGGACTTGTAGATCGCGATGGAAATATTCCAAATAACGATCGCATTCTTCTCGTTGACTCACTAGCAGCAGTTGCAGGTGGCGCAGGAAGCATCTCCTCAAACACAAGCTATATCGAATCAGCTTCAGGTGTTGGTGAAGGCGCACGAACAGGATTGGCTTCAGTAGTAACTGGCGCTCTCTTCCTGCTCACTACATTCTTGGCACCACTAGTAGCAGTTATTCCTTACGAGGCTGCAACTCCAGCCTTGGTTATCGTCGGTTTCTTGATGATGACACAGGTAAAGAATATCGATTGGGATGATTACGGAATCGCAATACCTGCATTCCTAACAATTATCTTGATGCCATTTACATACAACATCTCAGTTGGTATTGGCGCTGGATTCGTTTCATATGTAGTAATTCGCTTGATTCAAGGTCGTCGCAAGGATATTCATCCTTTGCTATTCCTTGTAGCCGGATTATTCATGATCTACTTCTTGTCTTCACCAATCAATGCTTGGGTCGGCTAATTGTAGAAATCTTGTAGAAGGAGGGTCCAGGTAAAAACCTGGGCCCTCTTTCTTTTTACCAAGTAATCGGAGGCAGATTATTCTTTTCGAGAATTTCATTTGTTCTTGAAAATGGTTTTGATCCGAAGAACCCTCGATAGGCAGACAATGGACTTGGATGAGCGCTTTCGATCACCCAATTACCTCGAAAATAGTGCCTAAGATTTCTAGCATCGTTCCCCCAGAGAATTGCAACTACATCGCGTTCTCCTAATTCTTGCGCTATTGCATTTGTGATTGGAATCCAATCATCTGACGAAAGTTCTCCATCGGGTGAATACGTTAGGGCACGATTGAGTAGAAGAACGCCTTGGTTGCTCCACTGCGACAAATCTGATGATGGCATCTGATTGCGACCTAAATCTTCTTGATATTCCTTGAAGATATTTCGCAGTGAGGCTGGAATCTTGACATCAGCTGGGACCGCGAAGGCGAAACCAGTTGCATTACCGGGTGTGGGGTAAGGATCTTGACCAAAAATTACAACCCGAACTTTTTCTAAAGGAATAGTTAGCGCCCGAAAAGCTGACTCATACGAAGGATAAGTTATCTTTCCTTCGAGTGATTTTTCTATACTTTTAAGTTCAGATTCATAGGGAGCTAGAACCTTTGCCCAACTCTGATCAAAGCGCACGGGCGAAAAATCGACCATTCTCATGTACAACACTCATTGAAATTCCAAAAACCGCGCTCAAATGTTCTTGGGTAATAACTTGTGCAACAGGACCAGAAACAGCAACGACTCCTTTATGGAGGAGTAATGCGTGCGTCGTCCCCGCAGGAATCTCTTCTATGTGGTGAGTAACTAAAATTGTTGCTGGCGCTGATGGATCTTGGGAAAATGAAGAGAATCGCTGCAATAGATCTTCGCGTCCCCCCAAATCAAGTCCAGCAGTTGGCTCATCTAGTAGAAGTAATTCAGGATCAGCCATCAGTGCGCGTGATATCTGCACCCGCTTCTTCTCTCCATCACTGAGTGAACCGTAGAGTCGATCTCCCAGATCTCGTACTCCAAAAGTTGTCAGCAGTGCGATAGCGCGCGATTCATCCCATAAATCATAATCTTCATTCCATCTGCCAAGAATTGCATATGCTGCTGTAAGAACTACATCGCGTACAAGTTCGTCGTATGGAATATCTTCGGCAACTATTGATGCGCACGTACCTATCCTTGTACGCAGTTCGAAGAGATCGACCTTGCCCATCTCTTCTCCCAGCAAAAAAGCTTTGCCTTGGGTAGGAAAAATGCGAGTAGCCAAAATATTGAGAAAGGTTGACTTACCCGCGCCGTTTGGGCCCAAAATGACCCATCGCTCCCCCGGTGCAATTGAGAAATTTATGGGACCCAGAATCGTTGACTCACCGCGACGAACACTGACATCGCGAAGCTCTAATATCGAATCACTGCCCATAGGCGAAAAAGATAGTCGCTATCACGCCATTAGGAGCCAAAATTGCGCATATTCTGGGAGTGATTCGCGATAACCTCGACTCCTTATGAGCGCTACTGCGGAAAAAGATCAATTTACGGGACTTATTCTCCTTACTGGAATAGATAAACCCGGTATTACTGCAACTCTTTTTGAGACTCTCGCTCCATTCTCTCTAACTGTTCTTGATATCGAACAAGTAGTCATTCGTGAGCGACTTATTCTGACCCTTCTAATCGCGTGTAATCCAGCGCATAGTGAAGCTATCGATGTTGATCTCGAGGAATTAGCTAAGACTCTTGATGTTGATATCGCCACTTCTTTTTCTAGTGCTCCTATTTCTTCGATAGCGGCTAAAACGGGATTGGTTCACGCCGTACTTCTTTCTCCAAAACTGCTCCCATCTGCAGTTGCACATGTTGCTCAGACCATACGTGAACTCGGAGGCAACATAGAATCAATTTCCCGAACTGCTTCATATCCTGTAACTGCAATTGAATTCGTAATCTCCAATGCTGACCAGAAAGTATTGAAAGCCTCTCTTGCTCGCGTTGCCATAGATCAAGGAGTAGATATTGCAGTACAACCAGGTGGCCTCATGAGGCATGCCCGAAAACTGGTGTTACTGGATGTCGATTCGACTCTCATACAGCAAGAAGTTATCGAATTACTGGCTAATAAAGCTGGGGTGAATGCAGAAGTTGTAAAAATAACTGATGCTGCAATGCGTGGAGAGCTCGATTTCGAACAATCACTTATAGCTCGCGTTGCTCTATTATCCGGACTTCCTGAGATTGCAATCACGCAGGTACAAAGCGAAATTGCTCTTACGCCAGGTGCTCGAACATTGATTAGAACGCTACAACGCCTAGGTCACACTGTTTGCGTTGTCTCCGGTGGTTTCCATAATGTAATCGACCCACTTCTAAAAGAACTCAATATCACGCACTATCGCGCGAATACACTAGAGATTGTAGAAGGCAAGCTCACAGGAAAAGTTGTAGGCCCAATTATTGATCGCGCTGCAAAAGCTCAGGCTCTCAAAGATTTTGCGGCGATCGAGAAAATCAAGATCGATCAGACGATCGCTATCGGAGATGGCGCCAACGATCTGGATATGATCGCGATGGCTGGCTTGGGTATCGCATTCAACGCAAAACCAGCAGTAAAGGCTGCAGCAGATAGTTCTGTGAGCGCACCATATCTAGATTCGGTTTTATACCTATTAGGAATTGCTCGTGAAGAGATTGAAGAAGCCGACTCACATAGTTAGAGGCGACACGCGTGGATATCTGTTACCAAGATTCCACGCGCACCGATAGCCCATAGTTCGTCCATAACTCTATTAGTGTCTTTGCGTAGAACCATTGCACGAACAGCTACCCATTCGGCATTTTGAAGCGGTGAAATAGTTGGAGATTCAAGACCTGGAGTTATTGCACACGCAGCTTGGGAATCTACTTTCTTCACATCGTAATCAAGGAGAACATACTTACGCGCTGTTACAACA
>WLDA01000118.1 GCA_009705025.1 Actinomycetota bacterium
GAAGTTGAATGCGCACGAAGTGGCTGAAGGCGAAAAGGCTGGAAAACCCCGCCGTAAAGTCATCGAGCGCAGTCAAGCATGTGAGATTGCAGGGATTTAAAGTAGGCAAGCTTTATATGCGCTGATAGGTTTCCTCCATGGAAATTTCAGAGATGCTTGCAAAGTTAACACTTGAAGAAAAAGTTTCACTTCTTTCAGGTCAAGATTTTTGGTCAACAACACCACTGCCATCTATTGGTTTGCGCAGCATGGTTGTCTCTGACGGTCCTTCAGGTGTGCGCGGTCCAATTTGGGATGAACGCGACCCTTCACTGAGTCTTCCTTCAGCTACAGCAATTGCATCAACATGGGATACCGAACTTCTAAAAGAAGTTGGACGCGTGATGGCATTTGAAGCGCGACGCAAAGGTGTTGATGTTGTGCTTGGGCCAACAATAAATTTGCACCGCTCACCACTTGGCGGTCGCCACTTTGAATGTTTCTCTGAAGACCCATATCTCAGCGGAAAATTAGCTGCAGGATTTGTTCAAGGAATTCAAGCAAAGGGTGTTGGCGCAACACTCAAGCATTATGTTGCAAATGATTCTGAAACTGATCGCTACACACTCAATGCAGTAGTTAGTGAAAAAACACTGCGAGAGCTCTATCTCAAAGCATTTGAAATTGCGATTGAAGAATCAAAGCCATGGTTAGTGATGTCTGCGTATAACTCTGTAAATGGTCCAACAATGACTGAGAATCCATTACTTGATGAACCACTCAAAGGTGAATGGAAATTTGATGGCGTTGTAATTTCAGACTGGACAGCAGTGCGCACAACAGTGGATGCAGGTAATGCGTCAAATGATTTAGCGATGCCTGGTCCATACACTCCATGGGGCGCGGCACTTGTAGCTGCAGTAAATAAAGGCAAAGTTTCTATGGCTGCAATCGATGCAAAGGTTGAGCGCTTATTGCTAATGGCTCAGCGCGTTGGCGGATTTGGCCCTGCTCCAAAACCAGAAAACCTCAGCGATGAATTTATTCAAGATTTTGCTCGCAAAGCATCAGCAGCTGGCGCAGTACTTCTCAAAAATAGCGATGCACTGCCGTTAGCTAAAGAAGTTTCAATTGCTGTAATTGGAGGACATGCATCTGCTGGTCGTGAACAAGGCGGCGGCAGTGCAACTGTTGTTCCAGTTGAGGTAATTACACCACTTGCTGGAATTAACGCAGCAAGTAAAGCAATAATTTCATATGCATTGGGCGTTGAAGCCGATAGCAAGTTGACTCGATTTAGTGCGCGTAATGCGATCAACACCATGACCAAGAAACCTGGCATGCAGATTGAAGCATTTGATGAAAACGGCGTACTGATTCATAGCGAAGAACGCTATGCGGGTCAGCTCAATTGGATGGCAATTGATTGGGTATTTAGAACAAAGAGTTTGAAAGTCTCACTTACATACACACCAGATGAAGATGGCAAACATCAATTTGGTGTGGGTTATGTAGGGCCAGTAACAATTACTCAAGATGGAGCAAAGATTCTTGATACTGATGTGCTGCCAGATAATGACGATATTGGCGGCGCTGTTCTCAATCCGCCTGAGGCGCGTGTTGATCGCGAACTCAAAAAAGGCGTTGCAACAGAGCTTGTATTTGAATTTCAAACAGGTGGCTTAGATATTCCTGTCATTGCTTGCAATGTTGGATTCAAAACACCAATTGGAACATTGCAACAAGAGCGCGAAAAGGCTGTTGCGATTGCAAAAACAAGTGACGTTTCTGTTGTATTTGTTGGAACAACGCCTGCAATTGAGAGCGAAGGCTTTGACCGAACAGATTTGAAATTACCTGAAGGTCAAGATGAACTTGTAAAAGCAGTTGCTGCAGTAAGTAAGAAAACTATTGTTGTGATCAATGCAGGATCACCAATTCTTATGCCATGGAAAAATGATGTCGATGCAATTGTTTTGACTTGGTTTCCTGGTCAACAAATGGGTAACGCTATTGCTGATATTTTATTTGGTGATGCAGAACCAGGTGGGCGACTACCGACTACATGGCCAGATAAAGAATCAGATCTTCCGGTGCGTGATGTAACGCCAGTAAATGGAATTCTTGAATATAGAGAAGGATCAGATATTGGATACCGCGCGTGGATAAAGTCAGGCAATAAGCCAGCTTTTGCATTCGGGTATGGACTCGGTTACACAACATGGAAGAAAGAACTGCTTTCGAACGAATGGAACAATGGATTAAATCTTGAGGTTTCCGTAAGAAATAGCGGCAGCCGAAGTGGTTCAGATGTTGTACAGATTTACGGTGCACCTGCATCAGATCTAACAAATAAAAAATTATTGGGATTCGCGAAAGTGTTTGCTAGTGCTGGAGAAAAGAAATCTGTAAATATTTCTATCGCAGCGCACTCATTCGATTTTTGGGAATCTGGCTGGGTTCGCAAATCAGGTTCATGGAAAATCTGGATTGCCTCTAGCGCCCTCGACGAATCCCTTAGCGTGAATGTAGAAGTCCAATAAATATGGGCAAAATTGGGCTCTAAGGCAAAAGCAGGTAGGATTCACAGGCTCAACAAAAACTAAATATGCGCGCGTAGCTCAACGGATAGAGCATCTGACTACGGATCAGAAGGTTAGGGGTTCGAATCCCTTCGCGCGCACGAGATAAGCCTTTCGGTGCCTTTCACACCGGAGGGCTTTTCTTCTTTAACTATCCGACAAAGGCCAGTGGTCGTTAGAATCAGAATCAAATCACTGTTTATAAAACTCTCGGAGAAAATTTGCGATGAAAATCGAAAGAAGCGATGAGGGGTTTTTGTGTATCTATTTAGATAAAGCAACAATTGAACAATGTATCCATTTAGCAGAAAAAACGTTATCAAGATACGGATCTAAAAAAGGGTATTACAGAAATTTGCAAACGAGCCATTTATTGGGACGAGCAGGCGAATATGCAGTGGCGCTTCTCTTAGAAAATTTGGGCGAAAGTATAGATAGGCTCTTTGAAGATTCAGAAAATGATGCCTCTGCAGACATAATTTGGCGCGAAAAAAAGCTTGATGTAAAAACGTGGAACGAAAACTTCTGGGATTTATGGGGGAGATGTATATCCGTCAATCAATATCCGGCGCTAGCAAAGAAGGCTACACACATAATTTGGTGTACATCCAATGCGAAAGTAGAAATGGATGAATGGAAAGTAGTAATTAGAGGTTGGAATAACGTGAGTGATATAAGCGGGTTTCAAAAACTTTGGACAGGGCCTGAGGGTAAAAAAGTTTATAATTTTCAAGCGTTAGAAAGTCAATTATTACAAATCCAAAAATTAGTCCCAAAATTAGGTGAATAAACGCGCAGTCGTTAGCTCTCGGTGCCTTTCACACCGGAGGGCTTTTCTTCTTTAACTATCTGATTGTGTATCCGCCATCTACAACTAAGTCAGCGCCATTAATCATGTCTGCACCGTCGGATGCAAGGAAAATAACAGCAGCTGCAACTTCTTCCGGTTCAGCAAATC
>WLDA01000119.1 GCA_009705025.1 Actinomycetota bacterium
CATTACGCATCTTGCGAATCATTTCAGTAGCACGTGGGTAGTCTCCCATGCTAACGACTAGGCGAATCAGAATCCCTTCAGCGATGAAATACCATGGCCATTGTTTCCACTCTTTTGCTAAATCCCTTGCAAGTGATATCGAAGCAAATGCTTCATCAATTTTGGAAAATTCCAAATAGCAACGCCCTAGGACTATGTGAGCTTCTATTGGCCCAGCAATTCCGACATAACCTTTTTCCTCGGCTTGAGCAATAGCAAGGCGCGCAACATCAAAGGCTTCTAAGTAATTTCCTTTAGTAAAAAGTGACATGCAATTCAAAATATTCAAGGTATACGGAACGCCCACATCTAAGCCTTCTAGAGCAATTCCTTGCGCCTTACGGTAAATCATTTCTAACGAGCCCTGGTAGTCGTATATAAATGCTTTATCGGCAGCAATTCTAAGAATTGCAATTTTGTCACTTGCTTCTAAATCACCCGTTATTACTTCTTCATCAAATAATTCATTTTCATTGGTATCAATTTCTGTAATTAGACCTTTTGAAAAATTGACGTACATCATTGCTGCATAGGCAATCTTCCTTATGAAATCTCCGATGGGGCTATTTGCTGATTCAAGAATGAGTCGTTGAGCTTCAATTTCTGCCTGCACAAAATTCAAATTTGTTATGTGTCCCATTACTTCTACAGTTTTGCGAAGTAATAGCCCATGAGGGCTGTCATCTCCTGCGTAGGGTGCCAACCGAATCATTTGATCGCCTTGACCGGTGGCGGTTAACTGGCGTGAGTGCTCTTTGAGAAGTTCATGCATTTTTACAAAATCATTGAGCTCAAATGCCTGCTCGACAGCTTCATTAATCATCCTGCGAGATATAAAAAAATCCATCAAACTGATCCGAGTAGGTGCTAAATCTATTTTTTTTTTCTGCAGCAATTTGTAGAATCGTCTCTCGAAATATTGAGTTGAATTCGTAACGTGGATTTGCAGATTCATCAATACTCAAAAAAGCGCCATCATTGCTAATACGATTCAAATATTGAATTGTAAACTCTTTACCAAGAACAATTTGTGCTGTTTCAAGATCAAATTCTTTTAGAACTGAAAGTCTCATCAGCTGTTCCTGGTCTGCCGCGCTGAGTATATTTATTGTCTCTGTTGTGAGAATTCGCAGTGGTTCCATTTGAGAAGCCATTTTGGAAGAAAAATTGGTCGATCTCATTCCTTTTGAATAATTCTTTGAAAGCATTTGTACGCAGACTGGCCAGCCATTTGCTAATTTAAGAATTGATTCAACCTCAGATTTTGAACAATCAAGTCCATTGAGTGCTGCGATGGCACAAACTTCATTTTCATTGAACCTAAGATCGGCTGCTGAAATAAAATTCAAATTCCCACGTTGGGCAAAGCGCGCATATGAAGACTCAGGGGCAATTCTTCTAATCACAATCAGATGCAAATTTTCAGGAATAATGTCGATCATGTACTGAGCAAGTTTGGCTGCCACAAGGTTTGCTGAAAGCGCTCCGTTGTCTAATACGAAGACATATTCTTTATCTAGCGCTTCAATTTCTTCAAAGAATTTTCTGAAGATCTCTTGTGAGCTTAAGTCTGTATTCGGCTTAAACCATGGTGCAAAATCTGGAACTACGTTTCTAACTGCCTGGAAAACAATATTTCTAAAATCTGTTGTTTTTTCATTTCCTGTTGCTGTAGCCCAAAACACACGCTCTATATTTTGATGTGCCCATTCAGCTACTAATGTGGTTTTTCCATACCCAGATGGTGCAACGACGATTGTGGCACCCGGTGACCGAGTATCAATAAGGTGAAAAAGTTCTTTTCGTGACAGAAAATTTCGAGGCATTGCAGGTGGGGTGGTATGGGCCAGGGATGTGCCAGGTAATAAATCACCCGTTACAGACTTGGTTGCCTTCGTTGTCATGAGGTAAGGGTGATACAGATTGAGTGAAAAATAAAGACAAAATCACCCTAGTAGGGGTGAGATGGTGGGGCTAAATCCTTTTTAGAGAGAAGCAAACGCCTCTTCTAGAACGCCCATTGCATCGAGCAAAAGCTCATCTGTGATCACCACTGGTGGCAAGAATCGAATCACGTTGGAATATGTACCAGCAGTGAGAACGAGGACGCCTTTGCTCTGGCAATATTTCACGACAGCGTTCATTGCTGCTGTGTTTGGATCCAAAGTTCCTGGCATCACTAATTCAATTGCTTGCATAGCACCGCGGCCGCGAACTTCAGCGATGATTGGATACTTGGCAGCAAGTGCTCGCAAAGATTTTCCTAATATCTCACCAATGTGCGTAGCTCGTGCGACCAACTTTTCTTCTTCAATAGTTTCAAAGACACCAAGAGCTGCGGCGCATGCAAGTGGGTTTCCACCATATGTTCCACCAAGTCCTGAAACGTGAACTGAATCCATAATTTCAGCGCGACCGGTAACGGCAGCAAGTGGAAGACCACCAGCAATTCCTTTAGCAGTGACAACCATGTCAGGAAATACGCCTTCTTCTTCAACTGCAAACATATGGCCAGTACGTGCAAAGCCAGTTTGTACTTCATCAGCAATAAAGATGATTCCATTTTCAGTTGAGTACTTTGAAAGCGCTGGCAAGAATCCCTTAGGTGGAACGATAAATCCACCTTCTCCTTGAATTGGCTCAATTAAGATGGCTGCAACATTATGTGCACCAATCTCTTTTTCAATCTTGTGAGTGATCATTTCCATTGCATCTTCAGTGATTGTATTTTTATCGCCGAGCCAGCGCAATGAATAAGGCATTGGTACGCGATAAATCTCTGGTGCAAATGGGCCAAATCCCTCTTTGTAAGGCATGTTCTTTGCAGTCAGTGCCATTGTTAGATTTGTACGACCGTGGTAGCTATGTTCAAAAACAACAATTGCTGGACGCTTTGTGTAATGGCGAGCAATTTTGATTGCATTCTCAACAGCTTCTGCACCTGAATTTACAAGTAGCGATTTCTTTTTGAATGGACCAGGAACGGCAGCATTGAGTTTTTCGCACACTTCGATGTAATTCATATATGGGGCAACTGTGAAACACGTATGCGTAAATGCTTGTGCCTGTTCGATAACGCGATCAACTACGCGAGATGTTGAATTGCCAACGTTAGTAACACCGATGCCTGAACCAAGATCAATAATTTGATTTCCATCGATATCGAGCAAAATCGCATCACTAGCGCGCTCAATAATGACGGGAATAGCCATACCTAGTCCCCCAGAAGTCGCTTCGCTACGGCGTTGTAGCGCCTCGAGTGATTTGGGTCCCGGAATTGCGGTAACCAACCGACGTTCTTGGGTCAAACTAGTAAGTGTGGTCATGGTTAAAGTCTAGAGCCATATTTCTCATACGCGAGCCAAGAAGTTACCCTTGTAAGTGAAGAGATAAAGAAGAGGAGTAGATCAATGAGTGAACTGCGCGATAGTGCTCCACTCCTTGACGCATATCTGTCGTACTTTGAAAGCGAG
>WLDA01000012.1 GCA_009705025.1 Actinomycetota bacterium
GCGACCAATTCGCCCCACGAGTAAGCGCATCGTTGTAGTTAGCGACCTTCGTCGGTCTCAATGAGATCGACGCGGATCGTGCGACCTGCGAGCGCACTGACAACAGTGCGAAGAGCTTTTGCGGTACGACCATTGCGACCAATGACCTTGCCGATATCTTCAGGGTTAACTCGAACTTCGAGAGTTGTACCGCGACGATGTGTCTTCTCTTTGACAACGACATCCTCAGGATTATCGACGATTCCCTTTACTAAATGCTCGAGGGCTTCATCCATCATTGTTACTCAGCACTCGCTTCTGCAGCTGGTGTCTCTTCAACAACAGCTTCAACAACTGGTGTCTCTTCAACTACCGCTTCAACAACTGGTGTCTCATCGGCAACTACTGCTGCTGGTACTTCTTCTTCTACAACTGGATTTGCTTTAGCAGCTAACTTCTCTTGTGCTTTCTTCTTAAGAGTTGTTGCACCTTCTTTTGGTTCATCCATTGCTTGCTTGACTGCTGCTTCGTATGCAACATTCTTGCCAACGCGTGGAGCTGCAACGCGGAGTGTGCCTTCTGTTCCAGGCAATCCCTTGTGCTTCTGCCAATCTCCAGTGATCTTCAACAACGCCTCTACAGCCTCTGTTGGAAGTGCACCTGTGCCGAGCCAGTAAAGAGCGCGCTCAGAGTTAATCTCGATAAGTGATGGCTCTTGTCCTGGAACATAGCGACCGATCTCTTCAATCGAAAGACCGTTACGTGCCTTGCGTGAATCTGTTACGACAACGCGAAAAAATGGTGTGCGGATTTTTCCCATACGCATAAGACGAATTTTTGTAGCCAAGAAAGTTGTACTCCTATAAGTGTGTGTCCTACCAAGTGATCGCAGCGGGGTGCGCAATCAAAAGATCTGACGTCGGATTTCTAATGTTGTCGGGGGTAGAGGGCCCCATCAACAGGTTCCGTATTCTGCCATTCCCGCCCACAATTGCGAAATTGAGGCCTACTGACCCTCTTCTAGGGCTCGCTTAGCGGGATTGCCTGACTTGGACTTCTTCTTCTGAGGCACATTCTTTGGTGCAGCCTTTGGCATCGAAGGCATTCCCATTCCACCAAGACCTTGTGGCATCCCACCGTTTCGAACTTGTTTCATCATTTTTTGTGCCGCGCTAAAGCGTTCCACTAATGAGTTCACATCAGAGACTTTGCGACCACTACCTAATGCAATACGAGCACGACGTGCGCCATTGAGAACCTTGGGATCGCGGCGTTCAATAGGTGTCATTGATTGAACAATTGACTTAGTGCGAACAAGTTCTGATTCATCAAAGTTATCTATCTGTTTTTTCATAGCGCCTGCACCAGGAAGCATTGAAAGCATCTTCGACATTGAACCCATCTTCGACATTGCTTCTAACTGTTCAAGGAAATCTTCAAGCGTGAAATCTTCACCGCTTTCAAACTTCTTCTCTAATCTTTCTGCGCTATCTGTATTGAAGGCCTTCTTTGCTTGTTCGGCCAGCGTTGCAACATCGCCCATTCCGAGTATTCGTGAAGCCATACGATCTGGATAAAAAATATCGAAATCAGCAAGTTTCTCACCAGTGGATGCAAACATGATGGGACGCTTTGTAAGCGATGCAATAGAGAGTGCTGCACCACCTCGAGCATCACCATCTAGTTTTGTTAGCACTACGCCATCGAATCCGACGCCATCGAGAAATGCTTGCGATGTTCGTACTGCATCTTGACCAATCATTGCATCAACCACAAATAAGATTTCATCAGGTTGCACCGCATCGCGAATATCTCTCGCCTGCTTCATTAGTTCTTCATCAATGCCTAAACGACCTGCAGTATCAACGATGACCATGTTGTATTGCTTTGATTTTGCAAAAGCGATTCCATCTCGAGCAACTTTGACTGGATCACCAACACCGCTGCCAACTTCTGGGGCAAATACTGGAACGCCAATACTTTTTCCAACAACTTGTAATTGAGTCACAGCATTCGGGCGCGCTAGATCGGAGGCAATAAGCAGAGGGGTGTTTCCTTGGTCGGCATAAAACTTTGCAAGCTTTCCGGCAAGAGTTGTCTTACCAGCGCCTTGCAGACCCGCCAACATAATTACGGTTGGAGGATTTTTAGCAAAGCGAACTCTGCGCGCTTCGCCTCCCAAAATTTCAATAAGTTCTTTGTTGACGATTTCAAATATTGCATTTGCTTGATTTGTACCAGATTGCAATTGTGGAAGCGCCGCAAGTGATTTTTCTTGAATCAAAGTTACAAAGTTCTCCACCACACTTTGTGCAACATCTGCCTCAAGCAGCGCCAATCGAATATCAGCACACGTGCTTTCGATATCGCTTGCAGATAGTTTTCCCCGGGTGCGAAGAGATGAAAATGCTCCACTAATTCGGGTAGTCAGTGATTCAAACATAGATGCAGAGCCTACTTGAGCATTGCTGCCAGACGTTCACGAACTTCACGTGCGCGATCATCACTGAGCGCTCCCCCACTAATTTCTGTGACGTACAAGGTATCAATAGCTTCAGCTCCAAGCGTTGTAACAATTGCTGAGCGAATATCTACCTGGGATTGCGTCACCGCTGCACCGATTCTAAAGAGCAGTGCGGGGCGATCGTGACTTCGAACTTCAAAGACAGTTGCATCAGTTGCCGCATCTCTAATTGATTCAACAACGGGCGCCGGCACGGGAATGGTTGGAAGTTGGGCGTAAGCAAGTGCGCGATCATTGATTCGCTCTTCAATACCCCTTGAATCTTTGAGTCCCGCTTCAATTTCGCGATGCAACTTCTCTGCAGTAATAGCTGGTGCGTGTGGGTCAGGTGTAACAATCCATTTCATAACAGCTGATGGACCGTGTGATTTAGTTCGAGCAGAGCGAACATCGAGGCGAGCAAGATTGAGGACTCCCGCAACAATAGAGAGGAGTCCTGGCTTATCAGGAGAAATAATCTCAATTGAATAGTCACTATCGCGTACTTCTAATGTAACGCGCAGAACTCCTGCCTGTGCAATTTCTCGCTGTTCATCACTTATATCTGGCTGCGACGCGATTGTTGTCCCACTCATCGCTTTGCGAACACGGCTCACTAATTCAGAGACAAGACTTGCTTTCCATTCACTCCATGCTGCTCGCCCTGTTGCTTCGCCATCGGCAATGCTGAGCGCGTGTAAGAGCTCAAGAGTTTCTAAATCAGGTATTACTGCAAGAATTGATGCGATAGTTGCAGGATCATCTAAGTCGCGGCGAGTAGCTGTTGCAGAAAGTAATAGGTGATGTAGAACTAGAATTTTTAGCGTATCTACATCATCTTGAGAAAAACCGAAACGTTTTGCTAAAGGTTCGATAAGGCGGGCACCACGCTCTGAATGATCTTCTTCGGTTCCCTTTCCAATGTCGTGAAAAAGAGCTCCGACGAGTAATAAATCTGGGCGGTGGACATTGCGAGTAAGGGCTGCAGCTTTCACTGCTGTTTCCACCATATGTCTATCAACTGTATGCCTATGAAGCACATTGCGCTGAGGTAATGAGCGCACACTGTTCCATTCGGGAATCCAAGAAAAAATAATCTCTTCTTGATCTAGCGCCTCAAAAACATCAACCATCGCACTTCCTGCGCCAATAAGTGCCACCAAATTTTCACGTGCTTCACGCGGCCATGGTTGTGGCAATTGTGCACCACCTTCTTTGAGGATTGCGGATAGTCGTTCACATGTACCTAGTGATAACGGCAATCCAAGTTGAGCAGCTTTTGCAGCGGCTCGAAGTCCAATGACAGGATCTGCATTCAAATCTTCTAACTCATCGATGACAACTTCTTGATGTGCAACGCTAATTCCGCCACCAAGGGATGTTGTGCGCGGTTTGCGAAGAATTCTGCCAAGTCCATCTTTTCCTTTAAAATCGAGTCTGTGCCATGTTGTGTTGAGTAGATAGTCAACGGATCGGGCTGCACGAGCAACATCGCTCATCAGTAAATCTGCATCCCCGTATTCCAAGTGTTTAGCAACTAAATCTTGTTCTTGAAAAAGAAGACGGTCACGATTCTTTTTTGTTACTTCGTGGAGCGATTCTCGAACACTTGCAAGTATGGATTCGGCCCAACTGATGCGCTCAAGTGCAATATCTATAGCACCACTCATCTTGATTGCACGAAGAGCATTGATATCGCGTAATCCACCGCGAGCTTCTTTTAAATCTGGCTCTAATAAATACGCTAACTCCCCTGCTCTCACATGTCGTTCTTCAAGAGATAATCGAAGTTGTGGAAGTCGCTTACGTGATTCCTTTCTCCATGAATCGATAGAGTCATGTTGTACTGCAGCCACAAGATCGGCGTCTCCAGATACCAAGCGAATATCTAGAAGTCCTAACGCAACTTTCAAATCATCATGCGCCGCATCTCGTGTTTGTGTTCTTGTGCGAACTGAATGATCAACGCTTTTTGTATCCCACATCGGATAGAGCAATTTGTTGACGAATTCGCTCAATTCGCTCTCGCTAAATGAATCATTATGCAAAATCAGAATATCTAAATCAGATCCTGGTGAGAGTTCCGCTCTTCCATAACCACCTACTGCAGCAAGTGCTATTCCGCCTTGTCCAGCTTTAGGTGGAAGAACTGCAAGTGCTTCCTTAAAAAGCGAAGCGAGGTACCGATCGCTCTCGTTCGATCGGTACCTACGCTCGCGTGTTCCCATGGTGCAACTTTAGGGGCGAACCCTAAATTGCATCCACTCCGCGTTCACCCGTACGAACGCGAACAATTTGATCTACTGGAGTTGTCCATACTTTTCCATCTCCAATAGATCCTGTTGATGCAGCTTTGACAATGACATCTACTACAGAAGATGCATCACTGTCATCGACTAACACTTCCAGTCTTACTTTGGGTACAAGATCAACCGTGTATTCAGCGCCACGGTAAACCTCTGTATGCCCTCTTTGTCGCCCGAACCCACTTGCCTCTGAAACAGTCATGCCATTTACGCCATGTGCTTGCAGAGCACTTTTTACGTCATCGAGTTTGAATGGTTTGAGAATTGCAGTAATGAGTTTCATTAGAAAGCACCTCCGCGTGATGAGCTAGACATTTCATATGCAGTCTCGGCATGTTCGCCTAGATCGATACCTTCGATTTCAACATCACGTGCGACGCGGAAACCAATGGTCTTCTCGATAATGAAACCGAGAATAAGTGTGACTATGAATGAGTAAGCAGCAACTAGGCCAACACCGAGTGCTTGCTTTACAAGAAGCGCACTACCGCCTCCGTAGAGAAGTCCATCGAGTCCGATGCTATTTACAACATGAGTACCAAAGATTCCGATTGACAGGGATCCCCAGATTCCGCCTACTAAGTGAACTCCGACAACATCGAGTGAATCATCGAATCCAAACTTGTATTTCAGGCTTACTGCAAGCGAGCAGAGAATTCCTGCAATGAATCCGATGACAACTGCTGCCCATGGAGCAACAAATGCACATGCAGGTGTAATTGCAACAAGACCTGCAACTGCACCAGATGCAGCACCTAGTGATGTTGGATGGCCGTTGCGAATCTTTTCAACAAGTATCCAGCCGATAAGTGCTCCAGCTGTTGCAACTTGTGTGTTCATAAATGCAAGTCCAGCAATTCCATTTGCTGCAAGTGATGAACCAGCATTGAATCCAAACCAGCCAAACCAAAGTAGACCTGACCCTAGAAGTACGAGTGGGAGTGAGTGAGGACGCATTGACTCTTTGCGCCATCCAACTCGCTTTCCAAGAACAATAGCAAGTGCTAAGCCGGCAGCTCCTGCATTGATGTGTACAGCCGTTCCACCTGCAAAGTCTTCTAGACCTTTGCCTGCGAGGAAACCAGTTCCTGTAACAGTGTCGCCAACTTTGTTACCAAATGCGAATACCCAGTGTGCAACTGGGAAATAAACAATTGTTGACCAGATTGCGACGAATACTGCCCATGCAGTGAACTTTGTACGATCTGCAATAGCACCCGAGATAAGTGCCGGAGTAATGATTGCAAACATCAATTGGAATGCAGCAAAAACTAATAATGGAATTGGATAAATTCCACCATTATTTGTAAATTCATTTACTTGCCCACCAAGGCCAGAGAACGAAATTCCTCCATACCAAGGTGAATCTGCTTTGTGACCAAATGCTAATTCGAATCCATAAATAACCCACAAGATACTTACGATTCCGATAGTAATCATCGACATCATCATCATATTTAGAACACTCTTTGTTCGAACCATTCCACCGTAAAAGAAAGCCAGACCAGGTGTCATGAGAAGAACGAGAGCAGTACTTGCCAACATCCAAGCGGTATCGCCGGAATTGAGAACAATCTCTTCCATTTATTTTCCTAACATAAAGGTGCGCTAGATATGCGCGAGAGTCTCGCCTTTGAGATGGCCCAAAGATGCACCAGTTGAGTTACAGAAAATGGCGTGTTGTGTTACATCTGTGTTAAACCGCGTAGGTAGCTTTCTCGATCGAATGGGGCAAAATCGCCCTCAGACTCCCCTGTGCCGACCCATTTGATGGGTATGCCAAGCTCAGCCTCGATAGCTAAGGCGACTCCGCCGCGAGCACTACCGTCGAGCTTGGTAAGAATAATTCCAGTTACGCCAATGCTCTCGGTAAAGATGCGTGCTTGAGATATCCCGTTATGACCAGTCGTTGCATCAATTACTAAGAGCACTTCGTTGATCGGTAATACTTTTTCAACAACTCTCTTTACTTTTCCTAGTTCTGCCATCAAGTCGTTTTTATTGTGCAACCTGCCAGCAGTATCAATTATCAAGAAATCAACGGACTGAGCGATTGCAACTTGAGCGCTATCAAATGCCACCGATGCAGGATCGCCATTATCTTTTCCAGAAATTACTTCAATACCGAGGCGATCTCCCCATGTTCGAAGTTGATCAACTGCTGCGGCGCGAAATGTGTCAGCTGCGGCAAGGGTGACCTTACTTTTTTGACCCTGTAAGTACGCTGCGAGTTTTGCAACCGATGTTGTCTTTCCAGTTCCGTTCACGCCAACGACAAGAATTGTCGTTGGGCCAGTTTGCGCACGGCTAATTTCTCGTGATTGCGTAGATAGATGCGCAAGAAGAATCTGATGTAAGCCCTCTTCAGGGTTATCACTTTTGCTCTTTTTTGCTTCATCGATGAGTTGGCGCGAAAGTGTTGGACCAATATCTGATGCTAGAAGTTCGCTATATAGCTCTTCCCAATCACTAGTAGAGAGAGATGTAGAGCCCTTTATCTTGCTAAGGAATTTAGAAAAGATTCCCATGGAACTTAGCTTGCGTCAGATTCACGCAGACGTTGCGAAATAACTTCAGTAACACCATCGCCACGCATCGTGACACCGTAGAGCGCATCAGCAATTTCCATTGTGCGCTTTTGGTGAGTAATAATGATCAATTGAGAACTTGCACGAAGTTCTTCCAAAATCACAAGCAGGCGACCAAGGTTTACATCATCGAGTGCTGCTTCAACTTCATCGAGTACATAGAAAGGACTTGGACGCGCTTTGAAGATTGCGACAAGCATTGCTACAGCTGTAAGAGATTTTTCTCCGCCTGAAAGAAGTGAAAGGCGCTTGATTCTCTTTCCTGGAGGACGCGCTTCAACATCAACACCAGAGCTCAATGGATTATCTGGATCAGTCAAAATCAAGCGACCATCTCCACCAGGGAATAGTCGAGCAAAAATATCTTCGAAGTGCTTAGCGGTCTCTGTGTAAGCCTCCATGAAGATTTGTTGAACGCGGTCATCAACTTCTTTGATGATGTCGAGCAAATCTTTCTTTGTGTTCTTCAAATCTTCCAACTGCTCTGCAAGGAATTTCAATCTTTCTTCAAGGGCTGTGAACTCTTCAAGTGCAAGTGGGTTCACTTTGCCGAGGAGAGCGAGTGAGCGCTCAGTTGCAGCGAGGCGCTTTTCTTGTTGATCACGGCGATATGGAACCATCTCAGTTGCAACAATCTCGCCTGTTTCAGTTTCAAAGAATGTAGGAACATCTTTATCTGGGCCGTATTCATTGACGAGTGAAGTGAGATCGATTCCGAACTCTTCAACTGTCTTTGCCTCAAGTGTTTCAATACGGAGTCGCTGTTCTGCTCGTGCAATCTCGTCGCGGTGAACACTAGAGGTAAGTTGATCAAGTTCAGCTGTTAGTTCGCGACCACGTGTTCGAATCGTAAGAGTTTCACCTTCGCGTGATGCACGTGATTCTTCAAGTCGTGCACGCTCTGTTGCAGCTTTGGCAATCGAGCGCTCAATATGAATGAGTGCTTCATATGCTGCTTCTGCAATTGCTTGAGAAATAAGCGCACCGCGTGCACGAGCACCACGACGAGAGACTGCGCGCTCTGATGCTTCACGTTCTGCTTTTGCTGATGCTTCAAGGGCCGCAGCGCGCGCTCCAACGGAATCTACGCGCTCTTCAATTGTGCGCACTGCAAGACGTGCCTCAACTTCGACTGTTCGAGCTTGTGAAACCTTGTTACGCAAATCTTCGGTGTGTGAGTGATCTGGTTCGCTTACCTCACCGCGTTGCTCCAATTGCTTTTGAGCAATCGCTAAATCTTCTTCATCACGCGATTTCGCAGCGGATGCTTCTGTAATAGATGCTTGCAATCTTTCAACTTCTGCCATCGCAGATTTCATATGCTGGCCAGATACTGCGAGTTGCTCAGTAAGGGCTGCAATACGTGCATCTGATTCGTTGAGCTTAGATAGCGCAACATCGAATGCACTCTGCTTGTCGCCAACTTCTGTTGTAACTGTTGAGATTTCAAATCGAAGTCGATCGCAATTATGAACAAGTGTTTCTAATTTCTTCTGAAGATCTTCAATCAAAGCCTTGATTTCAATGAGTGAAGCTGAAGATTTTGATCCACCGCGTGCGCGTGAGGCGGAGAGAATGTCTCCATCTTTAGTTACGACAGTGAGTGTGGGATGTGAGCGCAAAATATCTGCAGCATCGTTTGCACTCTCTGCAACGACGATATTGCTAAGAAGTGATGCTAAAAGATCACCAATACGACCGGAGCGAATATGCGCACTTACTGGAGTCAGTGAAGATGGAATCGAAATATTTGATGGAGCATGTCCAGGTTGATAGACCAGAACATCTGCTTGACCTAGATTTTCACTGCGCAAAGTGCGAAGGGCTGTTACTGCAGCGCTGAGATCTTGTACAACTACTGCATCTGCATATTGGCCAAGGGCAGCAGCAGCTGCACTCTCCCATCCTGAATCAATTTCAATAAGGGATGCGATGCTTCCAACAATTTGTACTCCGCGAGCATCGCGAATTAGCGCTGATGCACCATCTCGATTAGATGTTGTGAGTTGAAGTGCTTCTAACTTTGACTCAACAGAATTTCGTTCACGGTCTGCGCCACGCTCTGCCTCAACTAGGTCGGCAAGCTTCTTCTTTGAGAATTCAAGTGCATTTTTTGCACCTTCAAATTGTGAATCTAATCCAATTTCACCTGAATCAGCGCTTGCGATCTCTAACTCAAATGTTGAATATTCGCGACGTGCACTTTCAACTCGCTCCTGTGCATCATCGCGAGCCTTTGTAAGTCGTGAGATTTCTTCAGCGATTGCCTCAAGACGTGCCGCCAATGATTTGATATGGCCTTCTTGGCGCGCAGTTCCTTCGCGAGCATCGGCGATAGCGCGCATTGCAGCAGCAATTGTGTCTTCATCAATTTTTAGAGCAGCCTCAGCAGTTGCAAGATCCTGTGTTGCTTTCGCTAAACCGGCTTGTGCATCAAGGACACTTTGTCGCAATGTATTTTCTTCATTGCGCAAAGTCTTTGCTTCAAGATCCATCGCTTCAGGATCGCGTCCTGCACTACGTGCTTCCTCTGCCTCTTCGGCCAAGAAACGTGAACGCTCTTGAGCCAAACTCTGAGTTCCACGGAATTTTTCACGTAATGAGTTCAAGTTATAAAAATTCTCTTGTGCGGCAACTAAAAGTGGTCCTTCATGCGCGCTCTGAGCATCGAGCGCTTCTTCGCGTGCACGCACTGATTCAAGTTCGGCATCAACAAGTGCGCGACGCTCACGTAGCGCAGTCTCATCGGCAACTTCGGCATCGAGTGTTCTAGATAATGAAATGTAATCGTCAGCGAGCAAACGAAGTTTTGCATCTCGCAAGTCAGCTTGAATAGTTGCAGCTTTCTTTGCAACTTCTGCTTGCTTGCCCAGTGGGCGAAGTTGGCGACGAAGTTCAACAGTTAGGTCTTGCACACGCGCTAAATTTGTCTGCATTGAATCGAGTTTGCGAAGTGCTTTCTCTTTACGCTTGCGATGCTTGAGCACGCCTGCCGCTTCTTCAATAAATCCACGTCGCTCTTCAGGAGTTGCCATCAAGATTGCATCGAGTTGACCCTGGCCAACGATCACGTGCATTTCGCGACCGATACCTGAATCGCTAAGTAGTTCTTGAATATCTAGAAGTCGGGATGCTTCACCATTGATTTGATATTCACTTTGCCCATTGCGGAAAAGAATTCGTGAAATTGTTACTTCGGTGTAATCAATTGGAAGCGATCCATCAGTGTTATCAATTGTTACTGATACTTCTGCGCGACCCAGTGGTGCACGACCTGAAGTTCCCGCGAAAATTACATCTTCCATCTTTCCGCCGCGAAGAGACTTTGCGCCTTGCTCACCCATTACCCATGTGAGCGCGTCTACAACGTTGCTCTTACCGGAACCGTTAGGACCGACGACGCAAGTAATACCTGGTTCGAGGCGCAAGGTTGTGGCAGAGGCAAAGGACTTAAAGCCCTTGAGCGTCATACTCTTCAAATACACGCGGTAAACCTATCGCTTTACGCGTGCACTTTTGTTCTTCAACGCGAGCGCCTTAACCCTCGAGTTCTACTTCACTCTCTGCTTTCAAACGTTCGTATGCAGTGCGCGCGGCAACTTGTTCTGCTTCACGCTTACTTTTTCCGCCGCCTTCGCTAAGTGCAACTCCTGCAAGCATTGCTACAGCCATGAAATTCTTATCGTGATCTGGACCCTCTTCGCTAACAACATATTCAGGAACTCCACGACCAAGTGATGCAGCTAATTCTTGCAGCGCTGTTTTGCCATCTAATCCCGCACCTCGGGCAAGTGCACTCTCCATAGTTGAACGAATTAGGAGTCGAACTACTTGTGTACATTTTTCGAAACCAGAGTGCAAATAAATAGCGCCAATAAGTGCTTCTAGGGCATCTGCTAATAAGGAATTCTTATCGCGACCACCAGTTACTTCTTCGCCTTTACCAAGTCGAATGTATTTTCCAAGTTCTAATTCGCGTGCGATATCTGCAAGTGCGCGCATATTTACAATTCCAGAACGAAGTGGAGATAAACGACTCTCATCTAAATCTGGATAGCGAAGATAGAGCTCTTCAGTAACGATGAGACCTAATACAGAATCGCCTAAAAATTCCAGACGTTCGTTAGTCTCTTTTGCACCAGTCTCATATGCAAATGAGCGATGCGTAAATGCCAACTCGAGCAACGCAGGATCAATTTCAATCCCAAGACGCTGTGTTAGCACCGAACTCAGATCAGACCTCTAGGACCTGGCGACGGTTATA
>WLDA01000120.1 GCA_009705025.1 Actinomycetota bacterium
GAAGCAAGCCGTGGTTGATTAATTGTTGAACGCAAAGTGTCGCTAATACGTACTGAAAATTCTTTTCCGTCAGCATCTAAAAGATTTAGGGAGAGGCCATCCTCACTCCGACCATTAATTCTTAGTTCAGTCACGGTGCTGAGGGTAACTGATGAGAGGCCGATACGTTGTGAAGTGTGCCAGCGTGGCACAAAGTGCTGCGAGGGTAAATCCTAAAGGAACCCAGAATGCTGTTTCGGTACCGTGGTTATCGATGATCCATCCTGCTAAGGCGCTTGCAGTAGCGCCGCCAATTGGCATTCCAGCAGTAACCCACGCCAAAGTTTCAGTGAGTTGCGCAGAAGGTACAGCTTTTTCAACAATTGCGTAGGCATTGATAATTATCGGAGCAATGGATAAGCCATTTATGAAGAGTGCGAGAGCGAGAAAGGGAATGCTTTTCACAAATAAGAATGGAATTGCTAGAAGACTCAATACAGCCAAATTTATTACGTATCGCATGGCTGGTGCAGATTTCCATTTGATAGTTCCGGTGATAATTGCCGAAATGGCGCTACCCCCAGCCCAGATTGCTAACAAGATACCTGTTTGGCCTTGCGCATTTCGGACTTCTGAAAAACTAACAACACATAAACCCATGGAACTAAAGAATCCACCGACAATAGCTGCAGGAATCGCAACAGCGCGCACAACTTTATTTCTTAGCACTGGAGGATGTGGCTCGTCATTGATTCGAGGCGAAGGAGGTGGTTCAGTATTTTTCAGTGAGGCAAGTGCTGGCAAACCTGTACAAAAGAAAACAAGGGCAGCAACCATTCCCGCAGCCGGATGAATCGATGTAGCACAGAGCGTTGCAAGCATTGGGCCAAAAATAAAGACGAATTCATCGATAAGAGATTCGTATGAATAAGCAGTATTTACTAGGTGATGATCTGCATTATTTTTATTGAGAACATAAAGCCAACGAATTCGAACCATGCCACCGGCATTGATAGTCGTGAGTTCGGCCAAAATAATTGTTAGAAACCATGTCCAAACTGGCGTGGATGTAACCGCGCAAACAATAAATATTGTCATCAGAAGGGTGCGAAGAGGAACAATCAAATTCAGTATTTTCCGCTGTCCGTACCTATCGGCCTGACGAGACCAAAAAGGAGTCGCAATTGATTTTGTAATTTCAGCTATCGCACTCAAAAGACCAGCGAGTGCATACGAATCACTTGCAGCGACTACTACAAAAATAAGGGCTAAACCCTCCATTGATATTGGCATACGCCCAATAAAGCCGGCAATGGAAAATTTCATTCCCCCTGGAGTTCTAAAAAGGGTTGTATATGCCGAGAACATGAGGGCGATTCTATGTGAGGCGGTAAGGTTATGGATATGTCTGAGGCCAACGACTTACTCGAATTAGCGCTATCAATTGGTAGTTCAGCCTCTGAGTATCTTATGAAGCGTCCTGCAACTTTTGAACTAGTTTCAAAATCAACCGCTATTGATATTGCAACACAGATGGATAAGGGCAGTGAAGAACTCATCGTTTCAGCAATTCTAAAATCTCGTCCTGACGATGGAATTATTGCTGAAGAAGGTTCTGCAAAAGAATCAAAAAGTGGCATTACATGGGTCATCGACCCACTCGATGGAACGGTCAATTATTTATATGGATTACCAGGTTGGAATGTCAGTATTGCTGCCAAGAATGAGCATGAAACTTTAGCGGGAGTAGTTTTTGCTCCAACGATAAATTCTGTGTGGCATGCAAGCAAGGGCGGCGGCGCATTTTTCAATGGCCATCCAATTCGTTGTAATGATCCAATTGACTTAGATCGCGCACTCATTGCAACTGGTTTTGCATACGATGTTGAAGATCGATTCACGCAAGTGGAACAAATGCGCGCACTCGTTCCACTCATTCGCGATATGCGTCGCAACGGGGCAGCAGCAGTTGATCTATGTCATGTTGCAATGGGCGCACTCGATGCATATTTTGAATCTGGCCTCAAAGAATGGGATCTTGCAGCCGGCGCGCTCATCGCCACCGAGGCAGGGGCAATCGTTACAACCCAAGAAGGACTCAATCGACCAACATCACTGGCCGCTGGCCCATATCTTCATAAAGTGCTCAGGGCTACGCTCGCGATTTAGCCGATTTACGCTCAGAGCCCTTCCTGTGGCAAGATACGCAGTCTGCACGGCTCCACCGAGTCCGGGCTTTGAACCTAAATAAGTATCGATTAGAGGACGACAATGAACATTCTTGATGCCGTAGATGCAGCTTCACTGCGCAAAGATATTCCGCAATTCCGCGCAGGAGATGAGCTCAAGATTCATGTTCGCGTTATTGAAGGTAGCAAGAGCCGTCTTCAGGTCTTCCAAGGAATCGTTATCCGTCGTCAAGGCGATGGCGTTCGCGAAACATTTACAATCCGTAAAGTTTCATACGGTGTTGGAGTAGAACGTACATTCCCAGTACACACACCAGTTATTGAAAAAATTGAGTTAGTAAAGAAGGGCGAAGTACGTCGCGCCAAGCTTTACTACCTACGCGATCTTCGTGGTAAAGCTGCAAAGATTCGTGAAAAGCGCGATGGCGTTGAAGGTTACGGCGATGGAATTCTTTCTACTCCAGAACCTGTAGTTGTTGCAGCCCCTGTGGTTGAAGAAGTTGTTGAAGCAGTTGTCGAGGCTCCAGTTGTTGAAGCTGTTACTGAAGAAGCACCAGTTGCTGAGGTAGTAGCTGAAGATGCTCCAGTAGCTGAAGAAAAACCAGCAGCCGAATAACTCCACCAATGCGTCGCAAGGGTTCACTCCTCAAGGAGTTCCCAATACTTGTAGTTGTCGCATTAATTGTTTCATTACTTATCAAAACTTTCTTAGTGCAATTTTTCTATATTCCTTCGGGCTCCATGGAAAATACTCTGCAAATAAAGGATCGCGTTGCAGTAAATAAGATTCCATTGATCTCACGCTCTATTCATCGCGGAGATATTGTCGTTTTTCGCGATCCTGCTAATTGGTTATCAGAGCCATTTACTTCAGAGTCACCATTTATAGTTGAGAAAATACGAGAAGGATTAGTCACTTTAGGTGTTTTACCCAACCCAGCAAAGCAATACCTAGTAAAGCGTGTTATTGGCATTGGGGGAGACCGGGTTGTCTGTTGTAGCAAGAGTAAGAAGCTAACAATCAATGGCAAAGAATCAACTGAACCATATATTTTTGAGGGAAATGTTCCTAGTGATATGAACTTCGATGTCACTGTTCCTGCCGGCAAGATTTGGGTAATGGGTGATCATCGCGGTGCAAGTGCGGATTCTCGCTATCACCAAGATGACATCAATAAGGGCATGGTTCCTCTAAATAGAGTCACTGGACGAGTTGTTGCAGTAATTTGGCCATTCAAAAATTTGAAAATTATTAGCGGTTTCAATTCCCTCAAGTAGTCTGTAATGAAAGTTATTGAGCAACTTCTCATAGATGCAGGTATTTCACCTATTGC
>WLDA01000121.1 GCA_009705025.1 Actinomycetota bacterium
AATTTGTTTCGCTATCTGATTTAATTCCGAAAACTTGCGCACTTCTGCTAACAGTATTTTCAATTACTTTTTCTGTATGCGCAGTCTCTTTTGCAATCGCGCCATTGGACTTTCCTTCGCACACTAGTTCGAGGACTAGTTTTTCAAAGGGGGACAGTTCCCTGCTACTAATTGTGATATCTCGTGCCATCTCTATGCCTCTCCGTGGCTTTGATTGCTTCATTATGCTCCTCAATATTGTTAAAAGTCACCACTAGAATGGGCAGATGAGCGAAATTTTAATCACCAAGGATGAGGCAGTCCTGACCCTGTCCATCAATCGCCCCGCGAAGATGAACGCACTCACGCGTGCAATGTATGCCGATCTTGCTAAAGGCTTGAATGATGCTGCGGGGGACTTTGGCATTCGATGTGTCGTAATCTCTTCAGAAGGAGATCACTTCACGGCAGGAAATGACATCAAGGATTTTATGGAAAATCCTCCAACGGATGAAGATTCAGATGTTGGAGTATTTCTGGGCGCATTACTGAACTTCCCAAAGCCACTTATTGCAGTTGTAAAAGGAAATGCTGTTGGAGTCGGAACAACGATGCTCTTGCACTGCGATGTTGTAGTGGCTTCACCTACAGCGAATTTTTCAATGCCATTTACATCGCTGGGATTGGTTCCAGAGGCGGGATCGAGTTATCTATTTCCACAATTAGTGGGATATCAAAGAGCGGCGAAAATATTTTTCACCGGTGAAGCATTTGGTGCAGACGAAGCGAAAGAGATGGGTCTCGTCGCAAGTATTGCTGCAGATGCGCATGCAGAGGCGATGAAGATTGCTCAACAAATTGCAGCCCAACCACCGCAGGCAATTATTAATACAAAAGCACTTCTCAAAGCGCGTCAACATGATGCAGTTGCCGCAGTGATGCGAGCAGAGTTCCAACTCTTTTCAATGGCTCTGCAATCTGAGGAAGCGATGGAAGCATTTATGAACTTTATGGCAAAGAAAGGGAGCAAATGAGCATCAAGGGAGATTTATCAGGTAAGAAAATATTTATCACCGGAGGATCTCGAGGTATTGGTTTAGCAATAGCACTACGCGCAGCTCGCGATGGTGCATCGATTGCAATTGCTGCAAAGACGGCTGAAGTAAATCCAAAGTTGCCAGGAACTATTTATTCGGCCGCGGAGCAGATAAAGGCTGCAGGCGGCACCGCCCTTCCTATTCAATGTGATTTGCGCGATGAGAATCAAATAGAGGCAGCAGTTGCACAAGCTGCTGCCGAATTTGGCGGCATCGATATCTTGATCAACAATGCCAGTGCTATTAATTTGACGAAGACAGAGGCAACTCCAGCAAAGCGCTTTGACCTTATGTTTGATGTCAATGTGCGTGGAACATTTCTTACTTCTCAAGCAGTTATCCCACATTTGAAGAAATCCGCGGCCGATGGTCGCAACCCGCACATTCTCAATCTCTCACCACCACTGTCAATGAATCCTGTGTGGTTTAAGAATCACGTTGCATACACAATGGCTAAATACGGCATGAGTATGTGTGTGCTTGGAATGTCTGCAGAGTTCAAGCGCGATGGCATTGGCGTCAACGCGCTGTGGCCACGTACTGCAATTGATACAGCAGCCCTTGCGATGATTCCAGGTGTAGATACAGCAGCTTGTAGAACTCCCGAAATATTGGCAGATGCTGCTTATGTAATTTTGAATCGTCCAGCTGCTGATTGCACAGGTAATTTCTTTGTCGATGACGAAGTACTTGCATCAGAGGGAATTACTGATCTCGATAAATATGCCGTTGTTCCTGGAACTAAGGACTTTTTACTGGATTTCTTTTTGGATTAATGCGTGAGTTACGAATTTACTGAAAGTTTTGAAATTGCCCAGCAGTGGGCAACATATGACCCAAAAATTGCAGAACTCTTTGATCTCTATTGTCCTGCGCATCTATTTACGCAGGCAGCCCGAAGTGATGGCAATCTGTCGTTAACAATTTATGATGATAAATATTTCGGCATGGGCTTTGGCTTACAGCCGTATTGGAATCCGCAGTGGGATGAGTGCTCTGTAACTCGTCGATCAAAGACGCCAGTTCCAGATGGGTACAGCGTTGATGGAAACTGGGATGTCTACGCAGTCGATACATCGCCTTATGCACATTATGAATTTGTGCAAACTACTGATGATGGCGCAGAGATTGATTCTTTCATTGATACATATGCACCAAATTCTTCAGTTCGATCCGGTGATCCCGAATCACTTTTTTGGGGATGCGTGCGCAGTAGTGAAGGGCAATTGCTCTCACTTGGAACAGTTGCAAAGTGGAGAAGTGGTCACCATATGTTTGCCTCAATCGTTACTTCAGAGGAAGCACGCGGTAAAGGAATTGGTGCGCAACTGATGCAAGGAATGCTCTCTCGTTTACATTCACTTGGCGTGAAGCGAGTTGGATTAGGTGTTTTTGCAGCAAATGCACCAGCAAAGCGACTATATGAAAAAGTTGGTTTTGAATTACTTCAAGAGTTGCGCGCCTACGATAAGGCTCGATAAGCAATCTATAACCGTTTTTGAACCTGCGTGAAATTCCAACTTTTCATCTAAAAATGTATCTGCTCGAGTCTCCATCATCATCGCTTGAACGAATGTATCTACGCCATAATATTTCAGCGGTACATAGGTTCCCGCGTAGGGCTCGTTCTCATATACATCACCAATGGGTGCAAAGCATTGGATACCTAAGTTCTTGAGTTCTTTTGATGTATGGAATGAGTCAGTACCGATACACATCGCAGGACGCTTTTGACCATGATTGACCGCATTTACATGTTGTTCTGGTCGATACGAATGAATATCGAGAATCACAACTTTGCCAGCGCTGTTCAAGCGCTGCGATACAAGATCTGTAATTGCTTTGGCGTATGGATGGAAATAGCTATCGAGTAATTCTTTCTCACCTGCAAAATCTGGCGAACGGAGATCTTCTCCTGATGAAGTCTTGCGATACACGGCGCCTAAGCCAACTTTGTTCATAATTTCGCGATCATCTGGAAAGCGTTCGGGATCAATAACTAGGCGCGAATACTTATTGATAAAGAGCCAAGGACGCACTTCACTCAGAGCTGCCGCGCGACGTGCTATCTCTTCTGTTTTTGTATCTGTTACGGAATCAAGTTCGCTCTGTAATTGTGAATCAGTAAGGAGAATATCTGCGCGAACATTGGGTGGAATAAATGTTGCAGAGTGGGGGACGTGCAAAATCACACGCGAATCAGGAGAGCCTTCAACAATCTCGAAGTTGTAGCCAAGCACTACAGACGACCCGCCTCATGGACTCGCTTTAGAAATTCTTTCGTTTGTGGCTTCTTCGGATTTTCCAAAATCTCTTCTGGTTTGCCCCATTCCAAGATGCGACCGTGTTCTAGGAAACAAACTTCATCGGCTACTTGTTTCGCAAAT
>WLDA01000122.1 GCA_009705025.1 Actinomycetota bacterium
ATGATGATGGTCGCGGAATTCCTGTAGATAAAGAGCCTAAGACTGGTCTAACTGGTGTTGAAGTTGTACTAACAAAATTACATGCAGGCGGAAAATTCGGTGGCGGTTCATATGCTGCCTCCGGTGGATTACACGGTGTTGGTGCATCGGTTGTAAATGCACTTGCTTCACGCCTTGACGCCGAAGTAGATCGTGATGGAAAAATTTATTGGATGTCATTCCAACGTGGTGTTGCAGGAATTTTTGATGGCGATGGACCAAAAGCTCCCTTCGAACCGAAGTCGGGCCTTCGCGTTATTGGAAAGATTTCAAGCAAGGTAACTGGAACTCGCATCAAATGGTGGAGCGATAAGCAGATCTTCCTCAAAGAGGCTGAGCTCGATATTGAAGATATTTACGCACGTGCACGTCAGACTTCTTACTTAGTTCCTGGACTCACACTTATCGTCAACGATAATCGCACTAAAGAAAAGACTACTGAAACCTTTTTTCATAAAGGTGGAATCGCTGATTACTGTAATTTCTTACAACCAGATGAAGCAGTCGGCGATGTCATTCGCATTTATGGCACTGGACATTATCAAGAGACTGTCCCAGTCCTCGATGACAAAGGGCACATGGTCTCAACAGAGGTTGAGCGCGATATGGAAGTTGATATCGCCATGAAATGGGGCAATGGTTTTGAAACCACACAGCGCTCATTTGTAAATATCATTGCAACACCTAAGGGCGGAACGCATGTTGTGGGCTTTGAGCGCGCACTTGTAAAGGTAGTCAACGAGGCGCTACGCGCGACTAAGACTCTCAACAATAAAGAGATTGATGTAATCAAGGATGACATTCTCGAAGGAATGACAACAGTTGTAACAGTTCGCATGTCTGAACCACAGTTTGAAGGCCAGACAAAAGAAGTACTTGGAACAGCTGCTGCAACTCGAATTGTTTCAGCCGTTGTTGCCGAGAAGATGAAAGAATATTTCACGACTTCTAAGCGCATTGATAAAGCGAATGGCCGCTTAGTCCTTGAAAAAATTGCAGCAGCCTCTAGAACTCGAATTTCTGCTCGCGCTCATAAGGATCTCCAACGCCGCAAGAACGCACTTGAATCTTCGTCTCTCCCAACAAAATTATCTGATTGCCGCTCTGAAGATGTAACTCGCACGGAGCTATTTATTGTTGAAGGTGATTCCGCACTCGGTACGACAAAAGCGGCTCGCAATAGTGAATTCCAAGCGATTCTTCCTATTCGCGGAAAGATTCTCAACGTTCAAAAAGCTTCACTGTCGCAGATGCTCGATGACAAAGAGTGCGGTTCTATTATTCAAGTTCTTGGCGCTGGATCAGGTAAAAACTTCGAACTCGATGAAGCGCGGTATGGTCGAATTATTCTGATGTCAGATGCTGACGTTGATGGCGCACATATTCGTTGTCTCTTACTTACCCTTCTTTACCGCTACATGCGCCCTCTGATCGATGCTGGACGTGTATTTGCTGCAATCCCACCGTTGCACCGTATTGAAGTCATGGGCGGCGGAGGCAAGAAGGGTGATTACATTTATACCTATTCCGATGATGAGATGAAAAAAATAACTGCTGATTTGAAGAAGAGTGGCAAGAAGTGGAAAGAGCCAATTCAGCGATACAAAGGTCTGGGCGAAATGGATGCAGATCAACTTCGTGAAACGACTATGGATCCAGATGCAAGAACACTTCGTCGTATCACTGTAAAGGATGCAGCAGCAGCTGAGGCAATGTTTGAACTATTGATGGGCAGTGATGTTGCCCCACGAAAAGAATTCATTGCAACAGCTGAGATAGATCGCGAACACATCGACGCCTAATCAGATTTTGAGTATGGTTTTGGTATGAAAATTCTCTATATCGGTGGCACAGGCACAATTAGTTCATCATGCGTCGCAGAGTCTTTGCGCGAAGATCACGAGGTATGGGTACTCAATCGTAAGCAAAGCTCACGTCGCCCGTTGCCTGCTCAAGTCAAAGTTTTACAAGGCGATGTTACTGATAGAAAATTTCTAGAAAAACTCTTTAGCGAAAACACCTTTGATGTCGTCATTGATTTCCTTAGTTTTACTGCCGCAGATGCTCAGAAGATGGTTGAAATACTGACTGACAAAGTTCGTCAATATATTCATATTAGTTCTGCATCAATTTATCAAAAGCCTGTAAAACGAATTCCAGTTACAGAATCAACTCCTGTTTACAACCCATTTCTAGTTTATTCTCAAGATAAAATTGCAGGAGAACAAGTCCTCAATAAAGCATATTTAGAAGCCGGTTTTCCAGTAACAATTGTTCGCCCATCTCATACATACGATGATGCAATGCCGCCGTTAATGGGGGACTGGACGACATGGATGCGCATGATTGCGGGTACTCCCACTGTTGTTCACGGTGATGGAACAAGTTTGTGGACAGTTACGCATGCAAGTGATTTAGCCGTAGGTCTAGTGGGACTCATTGGAAACTCTCCAGCAATCGGGGAAACATTCCATATAACTTCAGATGAAGTACATACGTGGAATGAGATATTTTCAACGATTGGAATGGCTCAAGGAATCAAACCAACCTTGCTTCATATGGCCTCAGATCTTTATCCCATCATCAATCCAGATTGGTTTTGGTCTCATTTAGTAGTTGGCGATCTTTCGCATTCAGCAGTATTTGATAATTCAAAGATCAGCAATTTTGTACCAAAATTCAATCCAAAGATTACGTGGTCAGAAGGCGCACAACGCTGCCAGAAATGGTTTGAGAAGAATAAATCAACGGTTGTGGCCGATGCAGAGACAACTAAGATGTTAGATCGAATCCTCGCTGCGCAATTAAAGACGGTAGCTAGTGTTAGTCAATAGAGACTAAGTCGAAGTATTCGTCTTTCCACAAATCTTCATCGCCATCTGGCAAAAGAATTACACGTTCTGGCTTAAGGGCTTGCACCGCGCCTTCATCGTGAGAAACCATGATGACGGAGCCTTGGTACTCACTTAGGGCTCCAAGAATTTCTGCGCGAGAAGCAGGATCTAAGTTATTTGTTGGCTCATCTAGAAGTAAAACATTTGCAGCAGATACGACAAGGACCGCTAGTGCTAAACGAGTTCTTTCACCACCACTGAGAACTTTCACAGGTTTTTGAACGTCATCTCCCATAAAGAGAAATGAACCAAGAACATTGCGCGCTTCAGGTTCACGAATATCTGGAGTCGCACTCATCATGTTCTCTAACACCGAGCGTTCGAAATCAAGTGACTCGTGCTCTTGGGCGTAGTAACCAATTTTTAGGCCATGTCCTGAAACAACAGTGCCAGTATCGGATTCGAGCTCACCGGCAAGAATACGAAGTAGCGTTGTCTTGCCTGCTCCGTTGAGACCCAAAATAACAACGCGTGAGCCTTTATCAATAATGCAAC
>WLDA01000123.1 GCA_009705025.1 Actinomycetota bacterium
GTTATTTTCTTGAACTGAGGTAAGTTTTCCAAAAAGTGGACCGAAAATGCCTGCAATCATGAACCAGATGATCACCACCAGCATGGCTATTGCGAATGGTTTACGGCTCTTTTGTACAGTATTGATTGACACGATGAAAAACCCTCTCCAGTTGGTATGCGCGCAATCTTACCTTTAGGCTGGTGGTGTGGCTCACCCAACGTCGTCGCTCACCAACGAAATACGCGTTATTCATGCGGGATTAGTTGAATATCACACTGCATTGGCCACACAACGAGAAATTCATTCAGAAGTTTCTGAGTCTTCATTAGAAAATACTCTGATTTTATTAGAACATCCATCCGTCTATACAGCAGGGCGTCGCACATTAGATAGCGAAAAACCAATGGATGGAACACCCGTTGTCGATGTTGATCGTGGTGGAAAAATTACGTGGCATGGCCCTGGCCAATTAGTTGGTTATCCAATTGTGCGTCTTGCAAATCCACATGAGTTAGTTGGTTTTGTTCGAACAATAGAAGCTGCTCTAATTAAAGTTTGTGCAGAATTTGGTATCACAACACAATGCATTTCTAAGCGATCTGGTGTGTGGGTTGTAGATGAGCGCGGAGAAAGAAAAATCGCTGCTATCGGAATCCGTGTTGCTAAAGGTGTAACGATGCATGGCTTTGCACTCAATGTGAATCCTGACATGAGCGCCTTTGGCCAAATCATCCCTTGCGGCATAGTCGATGCTGATGTCACTTCATTAGCAATGGAATTAGGTAGGGATATAAGCGTGAGTGAAGTTGCTCCCCTCGTGCAGCGCCATATGATTGACGCTCTAGGAAAGGTAAGCGCATGACATTGGCACCAGAAGGTCGCAAGTTGCTTCGCGTTGAAGCGCGTAACTCACTTGTACCTATCGAGCGCAAACCTGAATGGATTAAGACTCGCGCCAATATGGGTCCTGAATACACACGTCTTCGCACACTCGTAAAAAGCGAAGGTTTGCACACTGTCTGCCAAGAAGCGGCCTGTCCAAATATTTTCGAATGTTGGGAAGATAAAGAAGCAACTTTTTTGATCGGTGGCGATAAGTGCACACGCCGTTGCGGTTTTTGTAATATCGATACTGGAAAACCAGATGCACTCGATCGCACCGAGCCACGCAAGGTTGGCGAATCTGTAAAAACGATGGGATTGAAGTACGCAACCATTACTGGCGTTACTCGCGATGATCTAGATGATGAAGGCGCATGGCTATATGCCGAAACTATTCGCCAAGTACATGAACTCAATCCAGGATGCGGCGTCGAAATGCTTGCACCTGATTTTCACGCAAAGCCAGAGCTACTCAATCAAATCTTTGAGACTCGCCCCGAGGTCTTTGCGCACAACTTAGAAACAGTCCCCCGAATATTCAAGCAAATTCGCACTGGTTTTTCTTATGAAAATTCTCTAAAAGTAATTGGCATGGCTCGCGACTTTGGATTGATTACAAAGTCCAATCTTATTCTTGGTCTTGGTGAGACTCATGAAGAAGTCGTTCAAGCACTGCAAGATTTACACGATGCAGGATGTGACCTTGTAACTATTACTCAATATCTTCGCCCAACAATTACGCACCATCCTGTAGAGCGTTGGGTAAAACCAGAAGAGTTTGTACAACATGCCAAAGAAGCAGAAGAGATTGGCTTCCTCGGAGTTATGAGCGGTCCACTTGTTCGCTCAAGTTATCGCGCAGGCAGACTCTATAAGCAAGCAATGGAAGCAAAAGCATCACGTGGCTGATCTTGTCTATCCCCCAGTAATTGGCGTCATCAAGGCATTTTGGAAATATTTAGGCATACAACTGCAATCTTCAGGCGATACAAATATCCCTCGCAAAGGTGGCGCAATTCTTGCGATCAATCACGTGAGTTATTTGGATTTTGCACTCGTTGGTACCGCCGCGTTACCTGTTGATCGCTACATTCGTTTTATGGCGAAGAAGGAAATCTTTGCGCACAAGATTGCAGGGCCATTGATGCGCGGAATGCACCACATAAGTGTGGATCGTGAAAATGGTTCTGGCTCCTTTGTTGCAGCACTTCGTGCACTCAAAGCTGGCGAAATTATTGGTATTTTTCCTGAGGGAACTACCTCAACTAGTTTTGAAATAAAGGAATTGAAATCGGGAGCAGTCCGCCTAGCTATGGGTGCTGGAGTCCCAGTTATTCCAACAATTATTTGGGGCAGTCAACGCATCTGGACAAAGGGCATAAAGAAAGATTTACGCCGCAAGAATTACACAGTTTTGGTTTCATTTGGCACACCTATGACATTTGAACGTGGAGATGATGTTGATGCGGCCGAAGCAAAACTTCGTGAAAATTTGATTGCAATGCTCCATGAAGTTCAAGGTCGCTACCCTGATAGCCACGTGGGCCAACGCTGGGCACCTGCTCGTCTTGGTGGTACCGCACCCGCTCCACTAAAGTAGCGCTCATGAAGAAGCCAAAGTTCAAGATCCCACGTTTTCAAACATTCCGCGACGCATACTCTGTTACAAAGAGCGTCAAGCCATGGATCGGCGCTGCACTTATCGCCATCTTCCTGATTTCTTGGATGATTGGAATCGGAATTGGTTTTGCTTTTGGACACCCTGTATATCTTGGCTTCGTAACACTTCCAGTTGCCGTTCTTGTAACAATGTTTTTCTTTACTCGCGTTGCTGGCAGCGCCGCTTACGCTTCCATTGAAGGACAAATGGGTGCAGGCGCGTCAGTACTTATGGCAATTCGCAAGGGTTGGACAACAACTCCAGCTGTAGCAGTTGCTCGCAATCAAGATATGGTCCATCGCAGCGTTGGTCGCGGCGGAATCGTTCTCACCGGTGAAGGCGGAAACGGAATTCGCCAAATGTTGCAAGAAGAGCGCAAAAAGACAGAGCGCTTCGCACCTGGTGTTCCAATCATTGAAATTATTGTTGGTGAAGGCGAAGGCCGTGTAGAACTTCGTAAGTTGCAGAAAGAAGTAACAAAATTGAAGAAGACATTATCTGCACATCAAATGCGTGAAGTTCGTGCACGTCTCAAGGCTGTTGGTGGTCTTTCTATGCCAATTCCAAAGGGTCCAATGCCAACACGTGCTCCGAAGGTTCGCTAACTCTTTTTTTTACTTACGTCGAAGTTCTCGCAGAGACTTTTTCAACGCCTTACGCTCGCGCTTAGCAATTGGATCTTTCTTCGTTGGAAAGGCCCACATGAGAAGTGCGATGATTATTGGAAATACTAGGAAGCCACTGATGGCTTGTAAAAACATTGCGTTATTTGTTCCGCCAAGCATTCTAAATTTCCATTCTTATCTGCGCACTAAAACGCTATTGCTCAAACGTTCGTGAATTCCGCGGCCATCATCATCATAAGTAATCGCGGTAATAACGAGACAGAGA
>WLDA01000124.1 GCA_009705025.1 Actinomycetota bacterium
CAATTTTCAACTCTTGTGATTCTCGGGTAACCTCTCCCACGGAGGGCTCGCATAGCGGCCGAGTGCACCGGTCTTGAAAACCGGCAAACGAAAGTTTCGTGGGTTCAAATCCCACGCCCTCCGCCATTTTTCTTTTTTTGTGGCTGACTTCATAGCCCATAAGCAGAGCTATACCTAGCACTCTTTTCGCACCAAGAGGAGACTGTCACCTTAGGAATTACCAAAGGGGCTGAATGTATGTCAGGTGTATTTTCACCAACGAGGGCAAAAATCAAAGAGCGCACACTGCGCACTGATAAATATTGGCTACAGCCTGCAATTACTTTTGGTGTTCTATTCAGTTTTGTTATTTATGCAACTTTTAGAGCCTTTGAAAATAAATATTATTTTGCGGAGCCTTTAATCTCTCCTTTTTATTCTCCTTGTTTATCAAGTGCCTGTATTGAAGGAACATCTCTTCTTGGACAACCTTTCAATAATAAATATTTCGGAATTGGAATATCTCCTGCGTTATTCATTTTGATTTTCCCACTTGGTTTCCGCATGACATGTTATTACTACCGCAAGGCTTACTACCGCGCGTTTTGGTTGTCACCACCTGCATGCGCAGTTGCTGAACCACATAAAAAATATACGGGCGAGACACGAGCACCGCTTATTCTTCAAAATGGACATCGTTGGTTCTTCTACGCAGGACTTGTATTCAATGTTCTACTAACAGTTGATGCAGTTCTTGCTTTCAAGAATGCTGAAGGCGAATGGGGACATATGAGTGTTGGAACACTCGTGCTACTCAATAACGCGATTCTTTTGTGGCTTTATTCAATGTCATGCCATACATGCCGTCACACACTTGGTGGCCGACTTAAGCATTTCTCAAAACACCCAGTACGTTACAAAGCGTGGACAATTGCGTCTGCTCTCAATCACCAACACCAGCTTTTTGCTTGGATCTCTCTATTTGGTGTGGCATTTGCCGACATCTACATCCGCGCTGTTGCATCTGGCGCCTGGACTAATTTCTACTTCTTCTAAAGAGAGCGATCATGACTAACTTAGAAAAATATAAGTACGACGTAGTCGTCATCGGTGCAGGTGGCGCAGGTCTTCGCGCCGCAGTAGAAGCCCGCGAATCAGGACTTAGCGTTGCAATTATTTGTAAGTCACTCTTTGGTAAAGCACACACTGTTATGGCAGAAGGCGGCGCAGCTGCATCGATGGGTAACGTCAATTCTGGCGATAACTGGATGGTGCACTTTCGCGACACTATGCGCGGTGGAAAATTCCTCAACCATTACAGAATGGCTGAATTACACGCTAAAGAATCTCCAGATCGTATTTGGGAACTTGAGGTATGGGGCGCTCTCTTTGATCGCACTAAAGAAGGAAAAATCTCGCAACGTAACTTCGGTGGACATGAATACCCACGCCTTGCACACGTTGGCGATCGCACTGGCCTAGAGCTTATTCGCACAATGCAACAGCGCATTGTTGCATTGCAACAACAAGATGCGCGCGATCACGGTAACGCTGAAAGCCACATGAAAGTATTTTCTGAACTCACTGTTACAGAAATCATTAAAGAAAACGGCAAAGTTGCTGGTGTTTATGGTTACTGGCGCGAAAGCGGCAGCGAGGTTCTCTTTGATGCAAAATCAGTAATTATTGCAACTGGTGGCGTCGGTAAAACTTTCAAAATTACATCTAACTCTTGGGAAGGTACTGGCGATGGCCACGCACTCGCTCTCAAAGCTGGAGCAAATCTTGTAGATATGGAATTTTTGCAATTCCACCCAACAGGAATGGTCTGGCCACCATCAGTGCGCGGAATTCTTGTAACTGAATCTGTTCGCGGTGAAGGTGGAATCCTTACAAATAATGTGGGCGAACGTTTTATGTTCAAATACATTCCAGAAGTTTTCAAAAATATTTATGCAGATAATGAAGCAGAAGCAGATCGTTGGTATCTAGATCAAGATAACAACCGCCGCCCACCAGAACTATTGCCTCGCGACGAAGTTGCTCGTGCAATTAACTCTGAAGTAAAAGCTGGCCGCGGAACAGAACACGGTGGAGTTTTCCTCGATGTTTCAAAGCGTTTATCTGCAGAAGTTATTAAGAAGCGCTTGCCATCCATGTGGCATCAGTTCTATGAACTTGCTGGTGTTGACATCACAAAAGAGGCGATGGAAGTTGGCCCAACATGTCACTATGTAATGGGTGGCGTTGAAGTAGAGCCAGATACTGCAGCAGCAATTGGAGTTCCAGGATTATTTGCAGCAGGTGAAGTTGCTGGCGGAATGCATGGTTCTAATCGACTTGGTGGAAACTCACTCTCAGATCTTTTGGTATTTGGACGCCGCGCGGGAATGGGGGCATCTGAATACGCAAAGAAGAATGGCGAAAATCCAGTCAGTGATGCGGCAATAAAGGCAGCAGCTGCGCGAATTGAAGCACCATTTAGCCGCACAGGTGGAGAAAATGCATATTCACTTCACGCTGAGCTTCAAGAAATCACACATAACTTGGTAGGAATTATTCGCACTGGTTCGGAATTGCAAGAAGCAATCGAAAAAATTGCAGCGATTCGTGCGCGCAGTGCAAATATTGCAGTATCAGGGGATAGAAAGTTCAATCCTGGTTTCCACTTAGCATTCGACTTAGACAATATGTTGCTTGTTGCTGAAAGCACTGCAAAGTCTGCAATCTTGCGCGAAGAATCACGTGGCGGACATACTCGAGATGATTTCCCTGGGATGAATAATAAATGGCGCCAGGTAAACCACATTTCAAGTTTTGATGGAAATAAAGTAAGTGTGCGAGCACAAGCACTCCCACCAATTCCTAAAGAGCTCTTTGACCTCTTTGATGTACACGAATTAGAGAAATACATGACACCAGAAGAAATTGCGAAAGGCGGATCCAACTAATGGCACGCAAACTAAATCTTCGTATCTGGCGAGGCGATTCAACTAATGGTGGCTTACAAGATGTTGTTGTAGATGCCAACGAAGGTGAAGTAGTCCTTGATGTAATTCATCGCGTACAAGCAACACAGATGGGTGATCTTGCAGTTCGCTGGAATTGCAAAGCAGGAAAGTGCGGATCTTGCTCAATGGAGATCAACGGTAAGCCACGTCTTGCATGTATGACGCAAGTTTCTGCATACGGTGACGATGAGACAATTACCGTCACACCACTTCGCGCGTTTCCTGTAATCAAAGATTTAGTGACTGATGTTTCTTTCAACTACAAAAAAGCAATGGAAATCCCTGCGTACTCACACCCTGCAAATTTGAAACCCGGTGAAGCGCGTATGGAACAAGTAGATGTTGAGCGCAGCCAAGAGTTCCGCAAATGTATCGAATGTTTCTTGTGCCAGAACACATGTCACGTTATTCGTGACCATGAAGA
>WLDA01000125.1 GCA_009705025.1 Actinomycetota bacterium
AGAACTGCAACTGCAGTGCCAAGTGTTAGTAAGACTGCGATAGATACCAATAGACCAAGCCAACGTAAATCATATTTGCGAAGTGCGGCTAAGTAAGCGCCTGTAAATGCCAATGCGCCTGTAATGGAAAATTCATACATATTTCCCCATGGAACACGATGTGCCGAAATTCCTCGGGCAATTACGCCGGCAAATAATAAAATAAATCCAAGAATCATCATTGCTGTAGCAATACGAGCAGCTTTTTCTGTTCGTGTGTAATCCAAAGTCTTTGTTATGAGATTTCCATCAGTTGAATCTGCTGATTGAGGTGCGCGCACTGCCCACGCGGTCTCATAAGCATGCGCAAAGAATGAGAGCATAAATACAGCCATCGCCGAATAGATGGAATAGTTAGAGATGTAAGCCCATGTTTGTGACATTATTTCTCTCCCTTTAGCAATGAAACTAATTTTGCAATTTCAACTTCAAGACCAGGCGCTGCGTTCTTGGCCAAGCCAGCTACTTCAACTTTTCCAGAATCTGATATTCGAATCCAGATTCGTCGTCTTCGTGTAAAGAGTGAAGCGAGCAGACCAAGGATGGCAACAATACCTCCAAGGAGTGCGTAATTCTTTCCGGGATCTCGTACCACTTGCAGATTGACCCAAGGTACATAGCCCTCGAAAGTAATAGAACCGCCTTCATAAGAAAAACTCTCACCCGGTTTTAGTGATTCAAGTCCTATTCGTTCCATCTTTGAAGTATCAATTCGATAAACAGATTGAGGAATGCCAGTGTTTAATCCAAGGTCTCCTCTCCAAATAGAGAAGAGCATTTTTGGATCAAGCGCTTCAGGAAAAACACTTATGCCACCCTGCACAGAATCGCGTGCTTGTGTGGGCAAAAAAGTTGCAACGAAACCAATTTGAGGATCAGCATCAGGAACTTTTATTGCACCAATAGAGCGAAGATTCCCATCTTGCGGTAAAAATGGCACTGGACCTTGTAGCGCTACATTTCCAACGCGGTCTCTTACAGTGACAATTGGTGAATAACCATTTGCTTGCAAGTAAACATTTGTACTACCAAATCTCAATGGACTATTTACTTTTACCGTCTTCTTTACAGATGGTGCCCCAGGTTTATCAATTACTGAAACATTGAGTGTGTAATCTTCTGGAGCATTAGTCAGAGTGTTGTATTTGGCGACAAAATTATCAACAGTAATTACAAATGGGGGTAGTGCTTTTTCGTTCAGAAGTTTTCCAAATTTCAATGAATCATACGTTGTAGGAACATTGATAAACCTTTCACCGACATTAACGATTGCATCTCCGCGCATCCCAAAGAGTGAACCAAAACCAACTCCAATTAGAATAAGAATCAGAGATAAGTGGAAGAAGAGATTTCCAGTCTCGCGAGTAAAGCCCTTCTCGGCAGATATTGCATTATTTTCACGAAGAATTCTAAATCTCTTTGCTTTCAGTAGTACATAAGCTCTTTCAATCTCATCTCCTTGGGCATTCCATGTTGAGTGGAATTCCATTCGATCCAAATTTTTTGGTGTCTTGGGTGGAAGAGCTCGCGCGGCATGAAAATGTTCTACAGAACGAGGTAGTACGCAGCCAATGAGAGAAATAAATAACAAAATATAGATTGCGCTAAACCAAGGTGATCCATAGACATCAAAGAGTGAAACTCGATCCATCCACTGTGCAAGTGTTGGTGAATCAGAGAAATACTCCCTCACTTTCATAGGGTTTTGATCTCGCTGGGGAATCAGAGAGCCCGGAATTGCTGCAACGCCAAGCATAAGTAAAAGAATGAGTGCAGTTCGCATACTCGTAAGTTGGCGCCAGCTATATCTAAGTAAGCCGGTTGCTCCAAGTTCGGGAAGTTCAATCTCTTTGGACATCAAATCACCGGAGCAAAATCACTGATGAGAGAGCGAAGTGAATTCATTACTTCACTCCACACTCCTAATACTTGTAGTAATCCAATGGCAAGTAAAAACAATCCACCAATAACTGTTATGACGTTTCCACGATGAACTAATACTTTGCGTAATTTTTCTGACTTATCTAAAAATAATCCTGATGCGATAAATGGAAGTCCAAGACCAATGCAGTAGGCAAAGGAGAGAATCGCTCCGCGCACAGCGCTCGACTCTTGAAATGCAAGCGTCTGAACTGTTGCAAGTGCTGGGCCAATACAAGGAGTCCAGCCAACACCAAATAGAAATCCAAGTAATGGAGCCCCTAATAATCCCCCTGTTGTATTCATCTTTGGTCGAAGTGTTGGGGACATCGGAAAGACACCTAGGAAAATAAGACCAAGTGCAATTGTAAAGATTCCAAGTATTCGAGTAATTCCAACTTCATTGACAGCAAGTGTTGATCCGATTCCTCCAAATAGCACACCGTATGAAATGAATACGATTGAGAAACCAAGTACAAAGAGAAGTGAACCTAGAAATACCTTCCCTCGGTTCTTAGAAAAACCTGCTGCGAAAGATAAATAGCCTGGCACCAAAGGAAGCACGCAAGGGGAAAGGAAAGAGATTAGTCCTGCAAGAAATGCAATTGGGAATGCCGCTAAAAGAAAGCCATCTAGTAATTGAGCAACTATAAAATCTTTCATTCGTTGCTTACCTTCTCAATCAATGATGTCAACGATGCAACGGTAATTGCACCTGAAATTCGACCTGCTACATCTCCATTTTTATCAAGAACTACTGTTGAAGGGATTGCATTTGCAGGTAACGTATTTCTAAAGCCTATGAGTACTGAATCATCAATTAGGGTCGGGTACGGAAGAGCTAATTTTCTATTGAATGCTTCAGCACTGGCTGGGTTATCACGAGTCAATATTCCAATAAAAGCAACATCGCTATATTTTTTGGAGAGTGCGGCAAGTGTTGGAGCCTCTGCTCGACACGGGGCACACCACGATGCCCATACATTTACAACTGCAATACCTTTTCCGGAATATGAATAATTGACTCCGGTAAGTGTCATGCCCGATAAAACTGGAGCAGCTTCACGTTTGGATTTTTCTATAAAAGTAATGCTCCCATTTCCAGACACAAAACTTTCAGGATTAGAAGACGTGCCTCCCCCGCTACACCCAGTCAGTAGTAAGAGCGAACTAAAGGAAATTAAGAGGACTCGTCTAAACATTATTTTTTCTTAGGTAATAAATGGCGCGCAGGCTCGGAGTATGAGGTACCTGAAATAACACCGTCGGAATCAAAATGAATGCTTGTTACCGAAGCTAATGTGCATTCGCGCTTTCTAGGATCATGAAGTAATCGTCGATTCTCTATTGCACTTCTTAGAATCCAAATTGGCAATTGGTGAGATACACATATTGCATCTTTTCCCTTCGCTGC